>CACVAV010000138.1 GCA_902727945.1 uncultured Thiotrichaceae bacterium
CTGCGTCCCGGTGTGATCACCACCGCCACGCTGGTGGAAATTTCCAGTGCCTTGCTGGACAAGCCTGGCGGGTTTACCAGTAATGATGTGTCTATGCCCAGTATGGCCTTTGAGCACATGCTGGTGGTGCCGGATATACCAAACTGGGAATTCGGGGTGCTGACTCAGGTGCGTGATATGGCGCTGGCGATGCGCGATGACTTCAGTCGTTCGCAGTCCCAGTCTGCCACTGACCCTGACTTAGTCACGGCACAGATCCGCTTTAATACTGATAGTAACCTGTGGTTGTTCCCACCGGCTGAAAGCCAGTTCCGCGAAGGTGTGGATGCACTGGAAAGTTATCTGCAACGGTTGCAGAACGGAGAAGCACAGTTTTATACCCGTGCCGATAATCTAAACAACTGGTTGACCAAGGTGCAGCGGCAAATGGGAGCGCTGTCTATCGCACTCAGTGCCAGCGTTGGTATTCGGCAGGTACAGGAAGAAGGTGCAGCAATGAGTATTGCTGATGATGACCTTCAGGCACCCGGCGTCGAACTGGAAGTGATTGATACAGCGGAGGGTGAGCAGGCCGAAGTACTGGTTAAAACGCCCCGGTTAAAAGTTGATGACGTATTCTATCAGGCACGCGGTCAAACCTGGGCCATTCTGCATTTGCTGAAAGCGATTGAAGCTGACTTTGAGGATGTATTGCGCCAGAAAAACTCCCTGGTGAGTCTGCGCCAGATTATCAATAAGCTGGAAGATGCCCAGGAAGATGTCTGGAGTCCGATCATTCTCAATGGTCGGGGATATAGTTTCGTTGCGAACCACTCTTTAGTCATGGCTTCGCAGATTTCCCGTGCTAATGCCGCGCTGATTGACCTGAGCCGTCTGATGCGGGAAGGCTAAGTCTCAATGTTCTTCAATACCATTTTTTTCAACATTAGGAGGTACCAGTTATGCAAGATTATTTGAGTAAACCTGAACATGCTTCCGCGCCACCACGTGCTGAAGACCTGTTTAAATCCTATCAGGTGAATAGCGTCGAAGTCAGTGCGATTAAAGGCTGGTTAAAGGCTGGTTGGGAAGATATAAAAGTTAATCCCGCTGCCAGTTTGGCCTACGGTGCGATATTTGCCCTGGTTGGCATCGTGCTAAGTATTATTTCTGCCAGTAACCCGGCCTTTTTCGTCTCTACAGCGACTGGCTTCCTGCTGGTAGGGCCGTTTCTGGCATTAGGCTTATATGAACTGAGCCGCCGTATTGAACAGGGTGAACCGGTGAAGTTCATGAGTTCGGTGGTTGCCATGGAGCGCAATACTATCGGTCTGGCCTTGTATGCAGTTGGCCTGAGTTTGCTGATGGTCTTCTGGGTACGCATGGCTGCTGTGGTAACCGGTATCTTTTTTAACAGCACGACGCTGGCTCAGGAAGGGTATGCAGGACTCATCACGGGTTTGTTGAGCATGGAGCAGGGCTGGATATTTACACTGCTGTTTATGGTCGTGGGTTTACTGTTTGCGCTGGTGGCTTTTGTGGTGAGTGTGGTCAGTGTGCCCATGTTGCTGGATCGCAAAGCGGATATTGTTACCGCAGCGACCACCAGTGTTCGTGCTGTGCTTAAAAGCCCGCTGACCATGTTATGTTGGGCAGCCACTATCACAGCAGTTATTGGCCTTGGTATACTGACCTTTGATATTGGTCTGATCGTGGCTATGCCCCTGATTGCTCATGCCAGCTGGCATGTTTACCGGGATGTTGTGGTACATGCCGAGGATGACCCTGAAGCGGTCGCCCCCGTTGATTGACAAGTTTCGTTGCGGATGTGGTGTTTGAGCCACATCCGCCCGGACTCTCCCGCCTTAAACGCCTCCTTAAACGCATCATTTGAATTGTCTTATTACGCTCAGGACAACAGCCTAATCTGACACGCTCTGCATTCTGATCAGTCTCAACCTGATTCCTGGTCGTTCTAACTACCTCAGAGAGGTGTTGTTTGTACGCCTTTCATACCCTATTATGTTCATTGTTTTACAAGAGGTAAGCGAGGGGTTATGTCATCATATTTACGTTTTTTACTGATCGGCCTGGTTGTTTTCTGGCTCTTATTGTCGGGTTTTTGGGATAACACACTCCTGCTGGTTCTCGGTGCTGCATCCGTCCTGTTGGTGACTTATTTGGCTTTTAGGATTGAGCGGGTTTATCCGCTACTCTCGTTGACCCGGATGCTTTATCGCCTGCCTCAATATACTGCCTGGCTGTTTCTGGAAGTGATTAAAACCAATGTTGACGTGGTAAAGTGCATTTGGTTACCCGGGCGTTATCCGATCAGTCCCGCGCTGGCGATTGTGCCCATGACTCAGCAGACCCGGGTGGGTAAGACGATTTATGCTAATTCGATTACGCTGACACCGGGAACGGTGACGGTGCGTCTGGAGCAGGGCGGGCATCTGCTGGTACATGCGCTGACTGAGGAAGGCATCGTTGACCTGAGAGCCGGAGCGATGGACTTGCGGGTGACTGAGCTGGAGGAAAAAAGATCATGATGTTTGGTTTCAGTTGCCTGGCCTTATTGGTTGTCATGGGGGTCGCCTTAGTACGTGCTTTTGCCGGCCCGAGCGTGTATGACCGTATTCTGGCGGTGAATATGTTTGGTACTAAAACGGTACTTTTTCTGGCCGTATTTGGCTTTTTCACCGGTCGGCCAGACTTTCTGGATATCGCTCTGGTGTATGCGCTGATTAACTTCATTGGGGTGATCGCAGTGTTACGCTTCGTGGAATCTGTCACCCATACCGGTACGGGAGCAGACTAAGCATGGCACTTATTGTGGATGCCCTGAGCTGGGCTTTGTTGATCGCCGGGGTCGTGCTCGGTATTACCGGAGCGATTGGCACGATTCGCTTTCCGGATTTTTACACCCGTGTCCATGCATCCAGCGTGACAGATACTTTGTGTGCGCTGTGTATTATTGCGGGGCTGATTTTGCAGGCGGGTTTTACCCTGGTAACAGTCAAGCTGGTATTTATTTTGCTGTTCCTGTGGTACACCAGCCCCGTAGCCACGCATGCACTGGTGCGTGCCGCTCATCACATGGGATTACCACCGTACCTGAGTAATAATGCTTCTGCGGATGCTCAGAAGGGGAAGTCGTGATTGAGTCCTTAATCAATATTATTCTGTTTACCATGTTGGCTGCGACCTCCCTGGCGGTGGTGCGGTTGCATAATCTGTTTGCCATCACGATGTTGTTCGGTGTTTACAGTCTGCTATCAGCCGTTATTTTTGTAGAGTTAGATGCCGTTGATGTTGCTTTCACCGAAGCTGCTGTGGGGGCGGGCATCTCCACAATGCTAATCCTCAGTACGCTGGTGATTACCGGACACCATGAGAAAAACCCTAAACATGGCCCGTGGCTGCCATTGGTGGTGGTGATTCTGACCGGAGCAGTATTGGCTTGGGGAACACTGGATATGCCGTTATTCGGCTCACTGGATAACCCGATTCATCAGCACGTCGCGCCACGTTACATTCAGGATTCACCCGAAGAAATTGGTATTCCGAATATGGTTACCTCAGTACTGGCCAGTTACCGGGGCTATGACACTATGGGTGAGGTGGTGGTGGTCTTTGCTGCCCTGATCGGGGTATTGGCCTTAATCGGGATTAATGAGAAAAAGTGCGCTAAGCGCCAATACTCCAGTGACGAACGTCCGCCGCGCCCGGTGCTTCAGGTCATGTCAAAGCTGCTTATCCCGTACATTATGTTATTCGCTTTGTATGTGCAGTTTCATGGTGATTTCGGGCCGGGCGGCGGCTTTCAGGCCGGAGTGATTTTTGCTGCGGCCATCATTCTTTATACGTTAACTTTTAGTCTGGACGATGCTTTTGATCTGATTTCGCCACGGGTATTACGCCCTCTGGCAGCGATCGGGGTACTGATTTATGGCGGAACCGGAATTGTTACCATGCTGCTGGGCGGGACTTTCCTGAATTACAGTGTGCTGGCAGGTGATCCTAAAAGTGGTCAGCATTATGGCATTCTTGCCATTGAATTTGGTGTCGGACTGACGGTGGCGACAGTGATGATGCTGATCTTTTATGCGTTTGTCAGCCGGGGTGAAAAGGGGAAGGTTGAATGAATATTGATTTTGTCGGCCTGTACAATTACTGGGTGGTCATTTTCCTGATGATGGTGGGTTTTTATACGGTCATTGCCTACGATAATCTGGTCAAGAAAGTCGTTGGCCTGAATATCTTCCAGACCGCCGTATTCATGATGTATATCTCAGCGAGTAAAGTAGATGGAGGGAGTGTACCGATTTACAGTGAGAGTATTGAACTGTATTCAAACCCTTTGCCCCATGTGCTGATCCTGACCGCGATTGTGGTAGGTGTGGCGATTACTGCGCTGGCACTGGCGCTGATCATCCGCATCAAGGAAGCCTACGGTACCATCAATGAAGACGATATTATCAGGATGGATCTGGAAGAAGATGCCAGAAGGGATAAGCTATGACCGAGCATTTGCCCGCGTTACAGGTGATTATTCCCCTGCTGCTGGCACCGGTGGTTTTCTTATTTAACCACGCCCGGCTTGCCTGGATTCTGAGTGTATTGGTGAGCTGGGTTGGCTTGCTGATTTCGTTGTCGCTATTGTTTGCTGTGAATGACGGCGAGGTGATCCGCTATGAGTTTGGTGGCTGGGAAGCACCCTATGGTATCGCCTATAAGGTGGATCGGCTGAATGCACTCGTGCTGTTAATTGTTTCCGCGATGGCTGCGGTGATTTTCCCTTTTTCCTGGCAAGCAATTCAGAAGGAAATACCCCCGTCGCTCCATGTCATTTTTTACACAGCACTATTGTTGTGTTTGTCCGGTTTGCTGGGTATGGCGATTACCGGTGACGCCTTTAATTTGTTTGTATTTATTGAAATTTCATCACTCTCCACGTATACCCTGATCAGTCTGGGTAAAGACCGGCGTGCGCTGACTGCTGCCTTCCAATACCTGATTATGGGTACGATTGGTGGTACTTTCATTCTGATTGGAGTCGGTTTGTTGTATATCCTGACCGGCACGCTGAATATGGCTGATCTGGCATTGCGTATCGGTGAGTATGAGGCTCAGGAGTCCCGTACCCTGCAGGCCGCCTTTGCTTTTCTGGTGGTGGGGATTGGTCTGAAGCTGGCTATGTTCCCGCTGCATTTGTGGCTGCCTGGTGCGTATGCTAATGCGCCTTCGGTGGTGTCTGCTTTCTTAGCCGCGACAGCCACTAAAGTCGCTGTATATGCCTTATTGCGTTTCCTGTTTACGGTTTTCGGTGCAGATTATACCTATGACGGTATGCATATCGACTATCTGTTTATTCCGCTGGCGCTTATTTCGATTCTGTTTGCCTCAATTGTCGCGATTTTTCAGCGTGGTCTGAAACGTATGCTGGCTTATTCGTCGGTAGCACAAATCGGTTATATGCTGTTAGGGATCGGGCTGGCGAATGAGAGTGGCCTGACCGCTGCGACATTACACCTGTTTAATCATGCCCTGATGAAGGGGGCTTTGTTCCTGGTGGTGGCGATGATCTTTTTCCGTACCGGCGGAACATCGATGCGCTATATCACTGGTCTGGGGAAAGAGATGCCGTGGACAATGGCAGCTTTCGTCGTGGCCGGACTGAGTCTTATCGGGGTACCGCTGACGGTGGGTTTTATTTCTAAATGGTATCTGATTCTGGCTAGTATTGAACGTGGCTGGTGGCCGATTACTATCGTAGTGCTGATAGGGTCATTAATTGCGGTGGTGTATATCTGGCGGGTGGTGGAGGCCGCTTACTTTAAACCCCGTCCGGAAAACATGCCGCCTGTTAAGGAGGCACCGGCCGGTATGCTGATCCTCACCTGGATCTTAGTGGCAGCGAATATTTATTTCGGCGTCAACGCCAGTTTCACTGCCGGTATCGCCGGGGCGGTGGCTGCTGAGCTGCTGGGAGGCGGGGTATGATGTTTACTGATACAGTCGCCATCTTGTTGGCGTTAGGGCTGCCGCTGCTGGCGGTGGCCGGTATTATCCTGTTCGGGCGGCTGCCGAATGTACGTGATGGCATTTCGTTGCTGGTTGCCGTGTTGCTGGCATTCGTGGTGTTCAGTCTGGTGCCGGGAGTATTGGCGGGTGAGCAACCGGAATTATTACTCTGGGAAATGCTGCCCGGACTGGCGATCCATTTTAAGCTGGAAGCGCTGGGGATGATTTTTGCCGGGGTGGCAGCGATTTTGTGGCCGATTGCCTCGCTGTATTCGATCGGCTACATGCGCGGTAACAGCGAAAAGAAGCAGACGCGGTTTTATGTGTTCTTTGCCGTGGCAATTACCGGCGTGATGGGTGTCGCTTTCGCCGCTAATCTGGTCACGCTGTTTATTTTCTACGAAGTACTCACGCTATCGACTTATCCGTTGGTGACGCACAAAGGTAATGATGATGCGCTGAAAGCCGGGCGGGTGTATATGGGGATTCTGCTCAGTACCTCGGTGGGCTTGTTGCTACCGGCGATTATCTGGACCTGGCATATCACCGGCACCACCGACTTTACCGCCGGTGGAATTATCGGTGATCAGCTGAGCGGCCCGTTGCTGACGGTGCTGGCGGCGATGTTTATTTACGGTATTGGTAAGGCAGCCGTAATGCCGATGCAGCGCTGGTTACCGGCAGCGATGGTTGCACCCACGCCGGTGAGTGCCTTATTGCATGCGGTGGCGGTAGTCAAGGCCGGGGTGTTCAGTGTGATTAAGGTGGTGGTTTATATTATTGGCGTGGACACCCTGAAGAATGCGCCGAATATTGAATGGTTAATGTATATTGCCGGATTCACGGTGTTGGTAGCTTCGATCATTGCCTTGCAGCAAGATAACCTGAAACGCCGTCTGGCGTATTCTACGATTAGTCAGTTGTCCTATGTGGTATTGGGGGTAATGATTCTGGCACCCATTTCCATTGTCGGTGCGGCGCTGCATGTGGTTGCGCACGCCTTCGGTAAGATCACCTTATTCTTCGCAGCGGGTTCGATTTATACCGCAGCGCATAAAACCAAGGTGAGTGAGCTGAACGGGATTGGTCACCGTATGCCGTGGACAATGGCGGCGTTTACCATCGGTGCATTATCCATGATTGGTGTGCCGCCTGCGGTAGGTTTTATTTCCAAGTGGTATATCCTGATGGGAGCGTTTCAGGCTGAGCAGCTGTTTGCGGTGGGTGTCATTGTGCTCTCAACCTTGCTGAATGCGGCCTATTTCATTCCGATTATTTATGCGGCCTTTTTTAAAGAAGAGAACCCG
>CACVAV010000139.1 GCA_902727945.1 uncultured Thiotrichaceae bacterium
TCCAGTATGCATTCATCCACTCTTAAAGCAGCATCCGGTAACACTTCAATATGCCCACTGCCTTCTTTAAAATCACTCAGTTGCTCCTGCACCGCCACCAGCATGTGCGGATGCACCCGTACAGTCAGCTTATTTCCACCCCGAACCAACTCCAGTCCGGAACGAACTGTATTCCTGATTAACGTTTCATCATCAAAGTCATGAATAACCTTTTTAACAGACTCTATCACCACATCGACTAAAGATGACTCGACCTGGGTCAGGCTTTGATGCATACGCAAAGTAAAGTTTTGCAGCTCTTCCGCCAGGTGCTGATTCACCTGTTCCATACCCTTCTCTTCACCCTCGCGCCTGGACTTCTCTAACAACTCGGTTGCATCAATCTGGCGCTGCTTTTCCCTGAGTGACAACTTACTTAAAACACCTTCATAGTCAAGGAGCTGTTGATAGTCAACAGACTTGAGGATCTTCTGCCCTGGCTTTAACTGTGAATCCAGTGGTTTAACTGAAATGAATTTGTCCATCACTACCTATTCCCATGCGTACTTCTATTGCTATTTTCTGGAGTAAGGCGGCGCACTCGGATTGCTTCTGACTTAAAGGTTTACCCAAAGCACCCGCCCGCTTAAAAAGCAGAAACCACTCATGCGGCAGCTTCAGCATCAACCGCTTACGCAGCGCTACCGGATAATTTCCCAAAGCAGCATGAAAACATAACAAACCAGCCAACCTTATAGATTTCTCCGCATCCAATCCTGTTGGCAACTTCAGACTCAAGTCCATTTTCCCTTTTAACTGAACAGAACGGCTCTGCATGAAGTTGAATAATTCGTCATCCATCTGCTCCCGGATATGCAGCACCTCATCCCTTGCAACTACTTTCTGTACCTTTGAATGATAAAAAACAGCACCCGTATACATAATCAACCGCTCCAAATCCTGTCCTGACCATAACCCGATACGTGCCAAAGAATTTGAAAAATTGAAAAAGACCTGACCTTCCAGGCCGAGACGCTGCATTAGATATTGAACAATCCGATCAGCACCACGATGACAACCCACCAATTTTTTGATCAGAGGCCCATCCGGCATTTGTTCTAGCCAGCTATCATGGATGTAATGATCAGGGCGGAAATTAAACTCCCAGACCAAGTCCGACAACTTATTGCTATTAGCTGGCTCAGCGATTTGATTGCTCATTATTTTCTTTAATCTTAAATTACCGTCATTATCCAGCAATTTTTACAAGCCTCTAACAAAACAAGGACAGCCGGAATAATTAATCGCACCAAAGACACCCATTCACCAGGAGAAGCCGTTCTCAGCACACTCTCCATCAATTTCCACGTACAC
>CACVAV010000140.1 GCA_902727945.1 uncultured Thiotrichaceae bacterium
CACTCCAAAACTGGAGTTCTATCAAATAAATCCCATGACCGTTGATTTGAGTAATCACATAGGCATCGACTACACGCATTAGAGCAGTTATTCCTGCATTGCAATTGTTCCAGTGTTTTTTCCAGTAGCAAAGTGATGCCAGTATTGTGGTTCTCCTTCATTTTCCGTTTTCCGTGATCTACAACCGTCTGATTATGCAAGGAAAGCCCCTCCATTCAGCTCCAGCGTAATGCGCTGAAACAAGTGATCCTTATCTACAAGTCCGTATCTACAAGTCCGTAGCAGCGGTGCTTGATCACTTTGATGCGGTTGTTCAAGCCTTCAACGAAGCCACTGTTTTCACGGGCAACAAAGTAATTGGCGATTTCTTCCAGCCAGGTGTCCAGCGTACCCACAAACGTATCGAAGCATTTCAATTCGCTCATGTTCACCGCCTTCATCCAGTTTTTCAAACGGCGAATGCCCCCACTGCGAGTCGTGGATGTATTGAGTAGTTGGGTGAGTTGCTGGCTCAATTGACAGGCTTGTTTCAAATCAGGTGAATGTGCAAACAACTGTTTGAGCTGTTTCCGCTCATCCGTATTTAACGCAGTTTTCGCTTTGCGCAATGTCCACATCATGCCACGCAGTGCCTGATAGGCCGCTGGCTCCAGACTTTTTTTAAACGCCTCATCTCTTGCTTACGCAGGGTATCCAGCCCCTTGCGATAAAGCCGGGCTACATGAAAACGATCTGCCACAATACGCATCCGTTTACCGAACACCTCCCTGGCCGCATTTAAGAATCCCACATATAAATCAGAACAGACGCTCTGAACTGCTCGCCTCAACGGCTTGGGAATCGACTGCAAAAACGCTTTGACCGTTTCCTTCTCACGTCCCTTCAATACACCCAGTATCCGGTTTTCTCCGGCTAAGCGGGATGTGATCAGCGTAACAAAGTCCTTTCGGCCTTTCTTCAACGCAATTTCATCTATACCCAACTGACCCAGCTCAGTGAGACTATGCCAATCAACCTCGGGTTGGACATAGCGTTCCAATACGCGAGATAAACACCCCTCAGTGATGCCTTCCTGCCGACAAACGTCACTCATCGTGCTGCCCATCAGTGACTTGAGCAGGTGTTGTTCATAAATTTTGGTGTACGAACTTTTACGATCGCGCCAACCGGGTGGGTGAGTCGTGGTTGGCCGCGTCGGACAATGGTCACAGCGAAAACGGGGTAGACGAATATAGAGATAACAGGCTTGACCCGGAATAGGTAAATGCCGGATCTTAAGTTCCCGGTCGTATTCATGAAACCGGGTGATGGGGCGGCCACAACAGCGACACTCACCTTCAGTATCGGTACTGC
>CACVAV010000141.1 GCA_902727945.1 uncultured Thiotrichaceae bacterium
TTATCGAATTTAGACTTAGTCACAGAATCGTTAACATTGATCGCCGGGAAGTGCAGCTCATCCTTAGCCACCATTTGATACAAACGTGCAACACCGGTAGTCGTCTCTTCAGTAACACCTTTGATGTTAGCTTTGATCGTGGAATACCAGTTCGGGCTTTCTGCTAACTTCGCTTTAATCGAAGCAAACATGTGAATTTCTTCTTCAGCCTGTGGATTATCCAGCACAGAAATATCCGACTCAGCTTTTGTGCCCAGGTTGATCAGTAAGGTTGCATCACCACCATCATCAAGGATCATGTTAGGTGTGCCACCGTCATGCCATTCGAAGATTTTGTGGGTAAATGCCCAGTACTCTTCCAGTGACTCACCTTTAAAAGCGAATACCGGCACTTCAGTAGCCGCAATTGCCGCTGCCGCGTGATCCTGTGTAGAGAATACGTTACAGGACGCCCAACGTACTTCAGCACCTAACGCAGTCAATGTCTCAATCAACATCGCGGTTTGGATAGTCATGTGCAGAGAACCGGCGATACGTGCGCCTTTTAACGGCTGTGCATCACCATAGTTCTTGCGCAGTGCCATCAGGCCCGGCATTTCACTTTCTGCAATCTTTAATTCTTTACGGCCCCATTCGGCCAGGTTCATGTCGGCGACGACATAATCATTAAATTCTTCTTTCATTACAGCGCTCATAATAATTTCCTTAAGTCTTCTTTCTGTTACAGGTTTGCAGCACTACGCAGTGCTTCAGCTTTATCAGTTTGTTCCCATGGCAGGTTCAGGTCATGACGGCCAAAATGTCCGTAGCTCGCTGTACCGCGATAAATGGGTTGTAACAGATTCAACATTTTAGTGATGCCGTACGGGCGCAGGTCAAAGTGCTCACGTACCAAAGCAGTGATTTCTTTGCGGCCTATTTTCTCAGTACCGAAGGTTTCAACACTGATAGACGTCGGCTCAGCGACACCGATGGCATAAGACACCTGAATTTCACAGCGGTCAGCCAGACCCGCCGCAACAATATTCTTCGCCACATAACGCGCTGCATAAGCCGCAGAACGGTCAACCTTAGACGGATCTTTACCCGAGAAAGCACCGCCGCCGTGACGCGCCATACCACCGTAAGTATCAACGATAATCTTACGACCAGTCAGGCCCGCATCGCCCACCGGGCCACCAATAACAAAGTTACCGGTTGGGTTAATGTGGTAAAGGGTATTTTCATTCAGCCATTCTTCCGGTAATACCGGCTTAATGACGTTTTCCAGCACGGCTTCACGCAGGTCATCCAGCGAAATTTCCGGATCATGCTGAGTGGACAATACCACTGCGTCAATAGCGACCGGCTTATTATTCTCATCGTAACTGAAAGTCACCTGCGACTTCGCATCCGGACGCAACCACGGCAGTGTGCCGTTCTTGCGTAATTCAGCCTGACGCTTTACCAACAGGTGAGAATAAGTGATCGGTGCCGGCATCAGCACGTCAGTTTCGTTACTCGCATAACCGAACATCAAGCCCTGATCGCCCGCACCTTGTTCTTCGCTGCGGCCACGGTCAACGCCCATCGCAATATCAGGTGACTGCTTACCCAGTGCATTAATCACTGCACAGGTATTACCGTCGAAGCCGATTTCTGAATTGTTATAACCAATGTCATTAACAACGCCACGAACCAGATTTTCGTAATCAATTTCAGCAGTGGTAGTAATTTCACCGGCCAGAACAACCATGCCGGTTTTGACCAATGTTTCACAAGCAACACGTGCGTGCTTGTCTTCCGCTAAGATCGCATCCAGCACTGCGTCAGATACCTGATCGCACATTTTATCCGGATGGCCTTCTGATACAGACTCGGAGGTAAACAAATATCCCTCAGCCATAATCAATCTCCTTAAACAAATGAAATAATTGATGACTGAGCGCCGTTGCTTACATTTTGAACCAAATCTGAGCCTGGCAGGAATCGGTGTTCCTATCGCAACGCTCCTCAGACGGGGTTTTGTCAGCTACCCTGACGGGGAGCTTTCAAAATGGACTGTGAGGATACAGGATTTTTTTTTGCGATGCATCTGGTTTTTGGCAGATTATTGCTGATCCATAGATTGATGCTGCAAGTGTTCCAACTATCAACCATGATTTGCTATTATCGCCACAAGACATTTACCCTTACACGGATAATAGAAATTCATGAGCGAATACCAGTACTACGACTTCAGAGCTATCGACCAATCACTTACCCCGTCGCAAATGGACGAACTGAGCCGTCTTTCCAGCCGCGCACAAATCACCAGCCGTCGTGCTGAGTTTGTTTACAACTATGGCGATTTTCGCGGTAACCCGGAAAAGCTGGTGGAAGATATGTTCGACATCATGCTTTATGTCGCCAACTGGGGGGCACGCCGCCTGATCCTGCGGCTGCCTGCCAGTCTGTTTGATGTTAGCCAATGCCGCGATTTCTTTATCTCGGAAGAAATTGACCATTCCCGTAAAGGCGGTCAGATTATCCTGGATCTCAATTTTAATGAGGAGGACGGTGGCGGCGAGTGGATACACGGTGAAGAATGGCTGGAGGATTTGCTACCGCTGCGTGATGAGCTGTTGCGCGGGGATTTTCGCATTTTATACCTCGCCTGGTTTAAAGCCGCAGAAAAGGCGCTGTGTAATGATGAAATTGAGCCGGAAACTCCTGAGCCGTTAGTGCCGCCGGGTTTACAAGCGCTATCGGCTGCCCAACAGCGCTTTGCGGCACTGCTGGAAATAGACCGGATTGATATTCAGGCGTTGGCAGAAAACAGCCCGCCTTTATCAGAACAGGCCGCCTTTAAGCCGGAAGAATGGCTGGCTCTGCTCCCGGAACATGAAAAAACTGATTATTTGCTGCGCCTGTCGCGTGGTGAGGATAAGCTCGAGTTACACCTGAACCGCCGTCTGAAAATGTTCTGGCAACAGGCCAATGCAGACAGTGAGCATGAGCAAGTGACTACTGTTACCCCACTGCCAGAACGCCGCAGTATCCAGCAACTGCTCGATGCCTGTCAGGCTTGTCGTTATGCTGTCGAGAAAGAAGCGGCACGCAAAACTGACATTGCCACTCAACACAAAAACCGCATAGCTGCCCAAAAACGGGATATTTATTTACAGCAGCTGAGTGAACGGAAAAATGCGGTGTGGGCAGAGGTCGGGCGGCTCATCGGACAGGGGCTGGCCAAGAGCTACGACCAAGCCGTAAGCCACCTCTATGATTTGCACGAGCTGGCGGTTAAAGAAGACGATCTGGAACAGTTTACGCCGGAATTTCAGGCCTTAGTAGACAAATACCAGCGCCGCCGCACCTTCATTGATCGCTTGCGCGCGAAGCAGTTATTGAATATGGACAATACGCTGGTCTGATTAAGTTTGTTCATCGGGGGTTCGGGAGTAATAATGTACGCAAGTACGCAGGCAACCATGACCAATAGTTTTTAATTCCCCAGATTCCCTGTACAGCGGACTTTACCTGCTGAAATAGCTGCCATGCTGCTTATTGTTTATACTAAAATAATAAGAGTTATACTTATGTCCAGTTGTTTTTTACCCGGTTTGTTCGGCAGGGATTTTCACACTTGCGATTTTTTATGTGGCTTAATTTTTCTGACCTGTGTCACTGAACAGGCCTGTGCGGAGGTCGTTACATCAGATAATAATACCCGTGACTTCAGAAATGCCTCCGCGCCCGCCGTGGCTATTTCCGCTGCGGCTGAGCACAATGTTATCCGCGATGCTGTAAGTCAGCAGAAAACATTAACTAACCTTGGCTATTTTCTCACTGAGAGTTATGATTTTTCTCAGCAGCCCGCACCCGCGCAAGCACTACCTGCTTTACAGGATTCACAAGCTATGCAGGCTTCGGCTGCGCAACACGCTCAGGCCTGTGTGTTTAATCACGTGAATAGTCCGTATGGTCAGAATCTGTTTGCCGGAACCGGTACCCGCTGGACGGTGGAGCAGGCCGTGAACAGTTGGGCAGATGAGGCGCGCCATTATGACTTTGATACAGACAGTTGTGTCGTGGGTGAACAGTGCGGGCATTACACACAGCTTGTCTGGGAAAATACTCGCACTGTCGGTTGTGTGGTTCAGCAATGTAATCAGATGACGGATAGCAGTGGCAGTGCTATTTTTAATGGCAGATCCGGCATGATGATTTTTTGTCATTATGATCCACCGGGTAATTTTCGTTCACAAATGGCCTACCGCAAAGCCACTGATGTTGTCGGGGAGGATTTGGCGTTCAACCTGAAAGTAATGTTGCAGGGGGCGTACGAACCGGCCAGTGGCATGATGCGCCAGTCACCCGCTAACCGTGCATTGGCTGCGGGCGAGCCTTATTCAGCACTGGGTTATGCCGTATCAGGTGTGAGCTTATTGAATAGTAATCTGATGAATAATACAGGCAGTGATGCTCCTGTTGACTGGATCTTAGTTGAGTTACGCAGTGCTGCTGATCCGGCTGAAGTGGTCGATAGTATCGCTGCGATGGTGCAGCGTGACGGTGATGTGATGCGCCCTGATACCGGCAGTACTACGTTGGTATTTGAAAATCAGCCTATCGGTAATTATTACCTGGCGGTGCGCCACCGGAATCATCTGGGTGTGATGACCCGTCAGCCTGTCACGCTGTCCGCTTCGCCGGTTGTGGTGGATTTTTCAGGGCTATCAACACCGGTCTGGGGACGGCACGCGCGTTTTGATGTAGCAGGCACTGCGGTGTTATGGGCAGGTGATGTTAACCATGATGGACGCATTATTAGCGCCGGCGTGGCGAATGATGCCGGACTGATTTTGGAAACTGTGTTGTTGGGTGAGGGGAATAGCGCTTATGCCGCCAACTATATTGTGCAGGAATACAGTGCCGCTGATGTGAGCCTGGATGGCAAAGTGATTCAGGCCGGGGTGGGCAATGACACCAATTATATTCGCGCCAATGTGTTGCTACACCCGGAGAATACCTTGGGTATTGCTAATTTCATTATCACTCAGCAGTTGCCCTGAAGATTTGAGGTGTGTCGTTCCCTGGTCTCGTTTGTCAGCCCGATGCGACAAGGCGGGTTTGTCACTAGATAATGGAATGGCAATCGTCTTACCGGGTCGTCCTGATGCCAAAAATCATTTTTTCATTATTTATATTACATCTTATTTTTCTGGCTTATTTTAATAACTTCTATCTGGCCGGTATTCCTTTTCGCTCCGTATTGATTTTATTATCAGGCATTCTGGTGGCTTTTCATCAGAGAGACATATTTGCTGAATTAACATTGGTGAGTAAAGTCTACCTGCTACTCATGGGTTATGGTCTGCTGGTGTCACTGGTGAATCAGGTCGAGCTAGGCAAAATCATTAACGGTGAGCTGAAGTTGTTGCAATCTTATCTGGTGATTCTGTGCGGCTATTACCTGGTGCGTAACTTTGGTTTTAAACCACTGGCTTATACATTTATTTTTGTCGCGTTACCTTCTGCTGCCGTGGGTGTGTTGCAGGCGCTGGATGTGAATGCTGCCTGGACGCTGCATGACTTTTTTTCGACGCTGCAAAATAAAGAGATCAGCGAAGAAATTCAGGGCCAGATAGAGGAAGCCTTATTGCGCCCGCCCGGCCTGGCTTTGTATGCGATCCCTCAGACTTATATGCTGTTGGCGGCAGTAGTGTTTAGTTGTTATCTGGTGCTGAGTTCGGCTATAGAGGGGCGTTATCAGGTATTACTGTTATTGGTTAATCTGGTGATTTTTTCGGGTATTGTGGCCTCTGAAACCCGTTCTGCGATGGGTGCGGCTTTATTTATGCTGACGGCCATTTATATCTACAAATTCCGTTCCGCTTCATTATTACTAATCGGTAGCGTCTTTCTGGCAGGTATTGTGTTCTCCCTATTGACAACGAATGATGCCGGGATTGACTCCCGGATTGTTAGTCTGGATGACCAGTCGGCGCAGGGACGGGTGACGCTGTATAAATACGGTATTGAGCTGTTTTTGCAACGTTGGTGGGGTTACGGGTTTAACTTTGATACCGTGGAATATGCGCCGCATTATTTTATCAACGCGCTGAACCTGTTTTCCTACGGGCCGCATGAGAAGGCGCAGTATATTGTTCCGGTGCACAACTCGATTCTGAATATGGTGCATACCTATGGCATCCTCGGCATTATGATACTGGGCTATTATTTGTTCCGTTTGGTGGATGGCTTCTGGTATCGGCTGATTTTTGTGTTGGGCACATTGATGAATTCCAGCTTCCATAATGCAGGCATTCTGGCCGGTGATTTGTTCATCGATATGGTGATTGTGGTGCTGCTGTATGAAAGTGCGCTGAAAGTCCGGTGTGCGCCTAAACCGGTGATTGTTTCAGGCCGACAATTATCTGCCGCTTAAACGTTTTTACTGCTTTGGTAAGGCTACGTTGCAGACACGGTAGGTGTTACACTTTTCTTTTCTGTGTCTGACCTGGGAATGTTATGGCTGAACCAAATAATGCAAATGCTGAAGTGATTGATTCGCTGGAGTTGGGCAAGCGTGTGCGGGAAATCAGGGTTAGCCAGAACCTGACTTTAGATGAGGCCAGCAAGCTAACCGGACTGGCCAGATCAACGCTGTCAAAAATTGAAAATGAACAAATTTCCCCGACCTTCACCGCGATACGTAAATTGGTGAAGGGGCTGGGTATTGATATTCCACAGCTGTTCGCACAACCACAAAAGAAAAACAAGGGTATGGGGCGCAGGGATATTACCCGCCAGGGTGAGGGCGCGCCACGTCCGACACCCACCTATGAGCATGAATTACTGGCGTCGCAGTTAACCCATAAAAAAATGGTACCGTTTAAAACGGTAGTGCGGGCGCGCTCGTATGATGAGTACAAAGATTGGGTGCGGCATGATGGTGAGGAATTTCTGTATGTGCTGAGTGGTAGTTTGATTTTCTATTCTGAGTTTTATGAGCCGGTTGAGTTGTTTGCGGGTGATAATGTGTATTATGACTGCCAGATGGGACATGCACTGGTCTCTACCTCGGATGAGGATGCCGAGGCGCTTTGGGTGACCGCCTGATCACCCCTGCCTGCCTATGAGCAACCGGCAACCGGTAAGCCAATCACTTCACCGGCGTATAAATGAGCCTCGTCATAGGCTTTACGCGCAAATATTTCCTCCACCATGGGGGTGAAAAACGCCAGTGGCTTACTATCATAATCCGGATCAAAACAGTTTTGATCCCAGCGTTCACAGAAATCGACCGCACTCTGATAGTAAGGACT
>CACVAV010000142.1 GCA_902727945.1 uncultured Thiotrichaceae bacterium
AATTGATGACTGCCACCGTCAATGTGCCAATGATAATATTCACCGGGCTGGTAACGCTGCAGGTTATACCCCATGTCCTTAAAACGGCCTTTAAAAAACGGGTAAGCCTCGCGAAATTCCTGTAGCGCCAAACCCAGAGAATGGTGAAGATTATGATCCACATCTTTCCAGTGCGGTTTATCGCTACCACTGACCACCAGATCTGTCGTTTTCTTCACACTACTGTCACTGCCCATCGTCTGGCCAATGCGACCGGCATACTGATCCTGCTGATTCTGTTCAAAACGCGCGACCATATCGTCACACAGAAAATCCGGCAGGGCATTTTTTTGCTCAAAAATAAAAGTATCGGGTTTTAATTCAGATAAGTTTTTCATAACGGGGCGACTCATAGGCATTTGAGTTATCAGTAGTTTCAATCATTGGGTAAACAGACGAATATCATACGCTAAATCTGGCAAAGAACTCTGCAAAACGCTACTATAAGCTCATGGAGCCAAAAATCTTTAAAGTCAAATCAATAGGACAAGGCAGCGTGTTCATCATGCCCTGCCCCAAGTCCGAAGATTTGGAGGGTGGCCTCAACCACCTCAAACATCTGGGTATCAATAAGGTCGTTTCACTGCTTGAAATTGAAGAAGCGGTGCACTTGGGTGCGGCAAAAGAAAATGAAATGTGCGAACAACTCGGCATGGCATTTGAACAATTCCCCATCCGGGATCGTAACGTACCCAAAAAACCAGCTCAATTCCGCCAACTGGTGAACAGGTTATATAATGAAGTACAAGGCGGCAGCAATATTGCCATTCATTGTTATGCCGGCATAGGCCGCACGGGTTTGCTGGCGGGTGGTCTATTGATTACCGAAGGCCTGTCAGTGAATGCTGCTGTTGAAATAATGTCTGATGCCCGTGGCCGCAATATGCCGCAGACTCAGGATCAGTATGAATACCTGATGGACTTCGCCTCCGGTGAAGAAGATCTCGAAATCGCGCCGCCCAAAAGCTCCGGCAACTGGTTTACGCGTTTGTTTTCAACTGCCTGACCCAAAACCAGGCCGCGATAGCACCGGCCACGCCGCCAAACAGGTGACCGTCCCATGATACGCCTTTTTGGAACGGCATAATCCCACTCAATAAACTTGATCCGTACATAAACACCACCACCAGCGCAACGATCACCGGCACAGTGCGACGTTCCAGAAAGCCCGATACAATCAGAAATACCGCCAAACCGAACACCAAACCACTGGCACCGATATGCAAAGAGGAACCACGGCCGAATAGCCACAGCAATATACCGCCCAATAAAGCGATAACCACTACGATCGTACGACTGTT
>CACVAV010000143.1 GCA_902727945.1 uncultured Thiotrichaceae bacterium
TGGGTAACAAAAGCCTGATAATTACCCGGACAAGCCTGAGGCCCGCCTACTCTGCGGTAAGGATTGTTGGCACAAATACCACCCGGCGGCAGTATTCTGATGTTACGTATGTAGTTGCGCGGATCAGATTCACGAATACGCAAAGACATATCGTATTTATTATCAGCGCCTGCCGACAGCTGGATAATGTCACGTCCCGGCTGGCTGCTGATAATTTTAGCATCACCACCGTATTGCATTTTACCGGCACCATCGTAAAGCACCGTGTAATTACCCGCCGGAATAGTCTGTGCCGGAAGGTTACTCAGGACACGACTACCGGCAATTTGACCATTCAAACGTGCTGGCCAGCCATTTGCATCAAGCTGTACATTAGCGCCGGTCAGCCATGGACGTGCATCCTCAAAAGGTAAAGCGGCACGAAACAGGTCAATAAAAGGCGCACTGGAGTCATCTTCTGTCAACTCATTCGTGTTTGTCCCTAACGGGGATGTTTGGTTTGAAGCATAGGCCGGGCTAAATAAAGCAGAAGCCAGCCCCAGCCCGGCGGAAAAAATTGCAATCTTCAGCCCTAATTTTTTCGTTAATAATGACATTAATCCTATATCCTCTAATTATCATTTATATGATGACCCTAAGCCTAGTCGTAAGTTGCAGAATTGGCAAAGTCTCAAACGCTCAAATGTAGTAATTTCTATATGAAATGTTAAGTATACCGCTAAGCCGGTAATGTTCATTGCCTGTATCCGGCACAAGCATTACAATTGCGCCGCATTGTATTTTATATCTATTTTTCCCTTATTGGAGACACATCGTGGCAATTGAACGCACTATTTCTATCATTAAACCTGATGCAGTAGCAAAAAATGTTATCGGCCAAATTTATAGCCGCTTTGAAAATGCGGGCCTGCAAATCATTGCATCACGCATGATTCACCTGAGCCAGGAACAGGCTGAGGGTTTCTACGCAGTACATAAAGAGCGTCCTTTCTTTGGTGACCTGGTGAGCTTTATGACATCCGGCCCGGTAATGGTTCAGGTACTGGAAGGCGAAGATGCCGTGGCTAAAAACCGTGATCTGATGGGTGCGACTAACCCTAAAGAAGCTGCTGCCGGCACTATTCGTGCTGACTTTGCTGAAAGCATTGACGAAAATGCCGTACATGGCTCTGACAGCCTGGAAAATGCAGAAATTGAAACCAATTTCTTCTTTGCTGATGGCCTGTGCCCTCGCACCCGCTAATTGGATAACTGGTAAGCACTAATGTCCGACACCATCAACAAAATTAACTTACTTGATTACAGCCTTGAAGCACTGAAAGAATATTTCGCCAGTAT
>CACVAV010000144.1 GCA_902727945.1 uncultured Thiotrichaceae bacterium
GCTATAAATCATTCCAATGGACTTCCGGCATGAACATATAACCCGCACCATAGATGGTTTTGATAAGACAACTATCATCAGTAGCCGTTTGTAATTTTTTGCGAATGCGTGAGATACGCACATCAATACAACGGTCAAAGGTAGTATCACGTTCTTTCATGAGTTTGTCCCTGGACAGCACCTGACGCGGGGATTTCAACAAGCTGAGTAACAGGTCAGCCTCGGCAGCACTCAGTGTTTCAGAGTGCCCCTGATCATGAACCAGTGTCAGGGTAGTCTGGTCGAATGTCCAACCGGCAAAACTCGCCTGGCGGGTTGCCGGTTCGTGATGAGCCAGTGAGACCATGCCTTTCTCCATACGGCGCAATACACTATTGGTGCGGGCGACCAGTTCACGCGGATCAAACGGCTTGCTGATATAGTCATCAGCTCCCAGCTCAAGCCCCAGTACCTTATCAGCAGTGTTATCGCGTCCCGACAGAATAATGATGCCAATATCACACTCATTGACCAGTTCACGCACCAGCACCAAGCCATCCATATCCGGCAGACCAAGATCAATAATACAGACTTCGGGGCGGTGTTTTTTCAGCGCATACATCGCCTGCGTACCGGTACGGAAAGAGCGGGTTTCATAGCCGTAACGCTCCAGTTCTGTACAGGCTAACTGACAAATGTCCGCCTCATCATCAATCACATAAACCTGTTTGCCTGTCTTCATTTCTCCTCCCTCCGGGCATAGCACGCTGAATAGCCTGTTGCAGTGTCTGCTGATCGAATGGTTTTTGCAATAGTGGGAACCGGTCATGGCTAAATGATGACTGGTCTTTGTCTGCATAACCACTGATGAGTAAAATCATACTCTGTGCATTTTTTTGGTAAAGTTTTTCTGCTAATTCCCAGCCACTATTCTTCCCCTGCAACATAATGTCACTGATCATGCCATCAAGTCCGGGTAGCTTATCAATCAGTGCGCCGGCTTCCACAGCATCTTCAGCTTCGATGATATGAATACCTGCTGCCACCAGTTGGTTGCGAATGATTTTACGTACATCAGCATCATCTTCGACCAGTAAAAACAGCTTGTTTGGAGTCGTCGCATCAGCATTGGATAGGGGTTGGACTGGGTTAGCGACGGGCAGTGATTGTACAACACGCACAGCCGGAAATAATAAAGTGATACAGGCTCCAATGCCATCATTACGGTTACTGATGCGCAGATAACCTTTTGACTGCTTCACCAAACCGTACACCATACTTAATCCCAGTCCGGAATTTTCACCACCACCTTTGGTAGTAAAAAAGGGTTCAAAGGCGCGCGAACGCGCCAATTC
>CACVAV010000145.1 GCA_902727945.1 uncultured Thiotrichaceae bacterium
GCCCGCGCTAAAGGACTCGGTGAAGTAAAAATACTGAGGCGTTATCCGCTACGCATCTCACTGAACTTTTTTATTGCTGACATTGGAAACATCTTACCCGGCATTATTTCAGGTGCCGAGATTGTCGCCGTCGTTTTATCACTCCCTACTACCGGCCCCTTATTGCTTGCAGCCCTACAGACTCAGGACATGTATCTGGCCGGTTCATTTCTGATGTTTATGGCCATATTAACCGTCGTAGGGGTGCTGCTTTCCGATATCGCATTAGCGATGCTTGATCCACGTATCCGTATTCAGGGGCATCAATAATGAATAGTACTGAACATTGGGTATCAGACAAACCTTTTAACCCTGATCAGGCAACCGAGCTGACGCCGGAACAGGAGAAAGTTTATTTCGCCTCACAATGGCGCTTAATGTGGTGGAAGTTCAAGAAGCACAAACTAGCAATGGCATCAGGTATTTTCCTGCTGGCTATGTACACAATGATTCTGTTTGTGGAGTTCATTTCCCCCTACGAATTACAGACCCGTCATACACAGTACATATATTCACCCCCTCAATCGGTACACTTATTCGACGAATCAGGCAAATTCCGAGGCCCCTTTGTCTACGGCTGGAAACAGACCATGGACATGGACACCCTGATGCGCACTTATACTGAAGATAAAAGTAAAATCTACCCGGTGAAGTTTTTCCATCGCGGCGAAGATTATGAACTAATGGGATTAGTCTCGGGGAATCTACACCTGTTTGGTGTTGAAGGTGCCGGCAAAATCTTTCTGCTCGGCACCGACCGGCTAGGGCGCGATATGTTCTCACGCATTGTTCATGGTGCGCGCATATCACTCACTATCGGCCTGTTAGGGATTACCGTTAGCTTTACACTCGGATTATTACTGGGCGGGATGGCCGGTTATTACGGCGGCTGGATCGATAATCTGGTGCAACGCATGACAGAGATCATCCGCTCTTTCCCTGAACTCCCGCTGTGGATGGCTCTATCTGCCCTACTCCCTGTTAACTGGAGTCCACTCTGGATATTTTTTGGCATTACGGTGATTCTGGCAATGCTCGACTGGACCGGACTGGCGCGCGCAGTGAGATCCAAATTAATGTCATTGCGTGAGGAGGATTACGCCTCTGCTGCTGTTCTGATGGGCGCAAAACCGAAAAGAATTATTGTCCGCCACCTGTTACCCGGCTTTTTCAGCCATTTAATTGCATCGGCCACACTGAGCATTCCTGCGATGATTCTGGGTGAAACCGCACTGTCTTTCCTCGGATTAGGTTTACGCCCGCCCATTACCAGTTGGGGCGTCTTACTGAATGAGGCGCAAAACATCAATATCGTCGCCATTTACCCCTGGCTGATCTTGCCTGTCGTGCCAGTGATTCTCGTTATCCTCGCATTCAACTTTCTTGGTGACGGACTTCGTGATGCCGCAGACCCTTACAAGCATTAGACAACTCACAAAAAAATTTCTATTAACCTTCTTACTCGCCAGCCTGCTGTCAATCTTCATGACAGTGACAGCAGGTGCTGCGGATCTTCCTGGTATAAAAAGCCAGACCACTACGTCCGCTAACGAAGGTACCGTTACAACAAACCCGCTTGATTCTCCTGAAGCGGTGCAGAGCATGGTATCCCGCCTTTCTGACAAAGAAGTGCGCGAAATACTGCTGCAACGTCTGGAAACTGATGCAAAAGCAAAGCAAGCCGGGACAACGGCTGATGGCTCCGGAGGGGTCACAGCTTTTATCACCAGTTGGGCACGGGGCGTTTATAAATCAACAGCCATCGCATTAAGCGTCACTCCGGATATGTACACCATCCAGAAACGTGTCATCAATACGTTTATCTTTAACCAGGGCGAAGCAGGTATTTTACGTGCTCTTGTCGTGCTGGCACTAGCGCTCATACTGGGTTTAATCGCTGAAAAGGGTATAACCTTATTCACCCGACAATGGCGTGAACGTATCGCTCACCCGATTGATCCTGACTCCTATCGGGAGTCTCTCAGGTTACTGGGCTTACGTTTTGTGCTGGATATGATCGGACTGGTCACATTCATTATTGTCACTGTCATTGTTATCCAAACCATGCAATCAGAAACCTCAGATGATTTCAGTTTTCTGGTGCTGAACCACCTGATCTTTCTCCCGAGACTGATGCTGGCCATCTTACGTTTTCTGCTCGCACCCACCCGTCCGGAATTACGCATTGTGCATTGTAATGACGAAACAGCACACTTTCTCAATCGTCACCTGTTTGGATTTGCACTACTGATGGGCCTGTCATCGGCGTGGTTGACATTCAATCGTATGAACGGCTCAGAAGCCGGGGAATTGCGACTCGGCTATTGGCTAAGCCTGGCAAGACACTTTTATGTGATTTATATCGCCTGGCATGCCCGCACCGGATTAACGGAAATGCTGTCAGGCTGGGATCAGACTGACAAGGCGACAACAGGTACCATCGCAAAGTTATATCCGGGCTTTCTGATGTTTATGAGTGTTTTCTTATGGCTGACAGTCGAAAAAATTGTCTCGCTGCATGCTTTTGAATTACTCAAATATCATCCACACACCACTACCTTGTTACTCATGCTGTTCATTCCTGTCTTCGATACTATTATCCGAACGGCAGTCACTTATATGTTCCCTCCCATGTCCGGCAGCGGCGAAGTTGCCACTAACGCCTACTTATCCGCTAAAAGCAGCTATATCCGCATTGGCCGGGTGCTGCTGTTTGGTATTGCGTTATTCATCATTGCCTTTGTCTGGCAAATCCGGCCACATGACCTCGCAGCAAGAGGCGTGGGTAATAATATTGCCAGCGATATGATCCGTTTTATGATCATACTCTCTGTTGGTTATCTGGTTTGGGAAGTTGTCACTTTATGGATTAACCGCAAACTGGCAGCCGAACAGACAGCAGCTGGCATGGACATCCGTTCAGAAGAACCTGGTGGCGAAGGTGGCGGGGCCGGTTCATCGCGCTTGTCTACCATTTTGCCGCTAATGCGCTTTACCTTGCAGACTACTATTGTGATCATGACGATCCTGATCGCCTTTAGTAATATCGGAATCAATATTACACCCCTGCTGGCCGGTGCGGGTGTCGTGGGTATTGCCGTTGGCTTTGGTGCGCAAAAACTGGTACAGGATATTTTTTCAGGGATCTTCTTCCTGATCGATGATGCCTTCCGCGCCGGAGAATATATCTCTATTGAAGGCACACTGGGAACAGTGGAACAGATCTCGCTGCGCTCTATGCAACTACGCCATCATCGTGGGGCGGTGCATACGATTCCCTATAGTGAAATCCCAAAACTTACCAATTTTTCCCGTGACTGGGTGATTATGAAATTGAGATTCACGGTGCCGTTTGATACAGATTTAAACAAAGTGAAAAAAATCTTTAAACAAATCGGCAAAGAGATGATGGATGTGCCAGAATTTAAAGAAGATTTCCTGCAACCCTTCAAGTCTCAGGGCGTACTGGAGGTCAATGACGTCGGTATTGTCATCAGAGGGAAATTCATGGCAAAACCGGGCACCCAGTTCATGATCCGCAAAGAGCTGTATAACCGGGTACAGAAAAACTTCGATGAAAATGGCATCCAATTTGCCAGAAAAGAAGTAAGAGTTAAATTAGATGCTGACGATAAAACCAATCTCAGCGAAGAACAAAAAACACAAATTGCCGGAGCTGCGGCAGATAACGCACAGGAAGAAGTACAAGCACAGGAAAGGCCAAAAAACTGAGCCATACCTGCCTGACTTGTTCCCGGGCATGGAAGTTTGCGACTTCCACAGTAAACAACTAAAGGCTTTATTGTGACTCAAAAACCGGATAGCTGTCGTTTAATGATTTACAGCCATGATTCTTTCGGATTAGGGCATTTAAGACGCTGCCGGGCTATTGCCCATGCGTTGGTCGATGCTTATAAAGGCTTGTCCGTTCTCATTCTGACCGGCTCGCCGATCATTGGCCAGTTTGACTTTAAAGCCCGTGTTGACTTTGTGCGCATCCCCGGCATTATTAAACTTCACAACGGTAGCTATACCTCATTAGCTCTGCATATTGATCTCGAAGACACACTGGCGTTACGCGAATCCATTATTCACCATACGGCACGCGTCTTCGCGCCGGATATTTTTCTGGTGGATAAAGAACCAACAGGACTGCAAGGCGAGGTTCTGAGTACACTTAAAATGCTCAAAACCACCGATACCCTCGCCATTCTTGGGCTACGGGACGTTATGGATGATCCGCAATTACTTGAAAAAGAGTGGGAGCGCAAAGATGCCTGGCCTGCATTGGAGTCACTTTATGATGAGCTATGGATTTATGGCCCCGAAATTATGGGTAACCCGCTAGAAGGCATATCCCGCACAGCATTAGTGCAGCATAAAATGCACTTCACGGGATTCCTACAGCGCTTTTTACCGGAAAATATTGATGAATCCAGTATCGATATTCCTGAGCAGCCTTATGTTTTAGTCACCTCCGGCGGTGGTGGTGATGGTATCGATATGGTGGACTGGGTACTGAGAGCTTATGAAAACAGCCACCTCCCCGAACCGGCCTTAATCGTACTGGGGCCGTTTATGGGTGCAACAGAACGCTACGAATTTATGCAGCGTGCTGAAAAACTGGAGCAGGTGAGCATGATTACCTTCTCACCGAATCTGGAGTATCTGTTATTTAACGCCAAGGCCATTGTCGCGATGGGTGGCTATAACACTTTTTGTGAAATTCTGTCTTTCGACAAGCCTGCCTTGATTATTCCACGCTCAAAGCCCCGCAAAGAACAACTTATCCGGGCGACCAAAGCGAAAGCATTAAACCTGGTATCAATGATTGATCCGGCAGAGGGCAGAGAAACGGATAAAATGATCAGCGCCCTCAGGGTATTATCAAAGCAGCCCTCACCCTCACTGGCTACTTATGAAGAGTATATTTCCGGTCTGGACAAAATCACCCAACGTTTCTCACAACTAACCGGTCTTAATATGCCTGACTCACATAAAAAAGCTTCACTCCCAAACATGGACGTCTCTGACTCCCACAGTCAATCAAAACCGCCCAAGGTGCTATTTTATGTGCAGTATCTATTGGGTATTGGTCACGTGCGTCGTGCGGCTTTAGTGGCCAGAAACATGACGGAACAGGGGTTTGATGTGCATGTCATTTTTGGCGGCATACCGGTGCCGGAAATTGATTTTGCGCCTGCGAGCGTACACTACCTGATGCCGCTTAAAAGTGCTGATGCCAACTTTTCCACACTGGCTGATGAGCACGGGCAGATCGTCTCTGATGCTTATAAGGAAAAGCGCTGCCAACAATTACTGGGGATTGCAGCAGACCTCCAACCCGATATTGTGCTCACAGAAACCTATCCGTTTGGCCGCCGCCAAATGCGCTTTGAATTGATCCCTTTACTGGATTGGACGCAAGCCCAGTCACCCCGGCCCTTAGTTATCAGCTCCATTCGTGACATCCTGCAACGCCGTAAGGAAAAGCGGGAACAGGAAAGCATTGATCTTAGTGAAACTTACTATGACAAAGTACTGGTACATGGCGACGCTGCTTTTACGCCTTTAATTGACAGCTTCCCACCCGCAGAAAAAATCTTAAGTAAAATAGGTTATAGCGGTTACGTTTGCCCTCCCCCACCTGCGCTCAGCAACGAACGCAGCGGTATAGTGGCTTCCGTCGGCGGTGGTAGTATTGGTTATGAATTACTGGAAGCCGCGCTGGCACTCTACCGTTCAGGTTATGCGGCTGATGAGCAGTGGTGTTTCATGACCGGCCCTAATATGCCGTCTGAACTCGCCGAATACCTGCATTCCTGTGCAGACTCCCGGCTCACCGTTTTACGCATGGCTACCGACTTTGTCGAACGACTGGCTAAAGCGAAACTCTCAATATCGCTGGGTGGCTACAATACGACAATGGACATTATTCAAACCGGCGTGCCTTCGGTGATGATGCCTTTTGAAGGTGAGGAAGAAACCGAACAACTGGAGCGGGCGCAGATGTTATCTGACGCCGGACGGATTCATCTGGTGCGCCAGTGTGACCTGAATCCTGAAACACTGAAAAACGCTATGGAAAGCGCTTTGCACAATGAAACCGCCATGCCGGTTATCGATACCGAAGGTGCAGCAAATAGTCCTAAACTGATCCGGGAATGGTGGACAAAACATCATGGCTGACTGGCAGGCAATCGACGAAGAACTCTCGCATTGGTCACACCCCGCTGAACTGTGGTGGCGTGATGATGATGCGATTGCAAATACGCCGGAACTGCAATTAATTATTGCACACAGCGAGCAGTATGCTATTCCATTACACCTGGCCGTCATTCCGGGGCATTTAGAAACTTCCTTAGTAGACGAGTTGGCAGCACGCCATCAGGTCTATGCTTTGCAACATGGTTTGAGCCATCAGAATCATGCCCGTCCGCAGCAGCGTAAAATTGAAATGGGTGGTGCACAATCCCAGGCTGAACTGCAACAAAAATTAAGTGACGCACGGCTAAAGCTTTCCGGGCAGTTCGGAGACAACTATCTGGATATTCTGGTGCCACCCTGGAATAGAATTGAAGATCCGGTACGAGCCGTATTACCCGAAATAGGCTACCAACGCCTCTCTATTCTTGGCTCCCCAAACACAGCCAGCATTATTCCCGAAGTAAATGTGCATATCGATATTATCGACTGGAAACAGCATAGTTTTGTCGGGGAAGAACAGGTGTTAAACGCTTTATTAGACAACCTGCGGAGACGGCGTATTGATAACATCTATAACAAAGAACCCACTGGGCTGATGACCCATCATCTGCAACATGACCAGGCTTGTACCGACTTTCTGGCACGTTTTTTTGCTGATTGCGCGACCCGCAAAACACTAAAATGGATCGGTGGTTCTCAGCTACTGCAAGCTCATCACCCATAGAAAATGGAATTATGAAAAAAATCACATTGGTGCTGAAAGGCTATCCACGGCTTTCTGAAACATTTATTGCTCAGGAAATTTACGCTTTGGAACAACGTGGTATGGATATATCACTGGTTTCACTGCGTCACCCCACCGATAAAACAACCCACCCGGTTCATGATCAGATTAGTGCACCAGTTATGTATTTGCCGGAATACCTGTATCAGGAAATTCC
>CACVAV010000146.1 GCA_902727945.1 uncultured Thiotrichaceae bacterium
CTGGCTTCCGGCAACCTGGGGCCAGCGTTATCAACAGAATGGTTTAAATCCGGCGAAATCCTCACGCTGAGTGAGCAACATATCAAACCCTTTTATCAGCAACGCGCACAACAGGCTGTGCAATGGTTTAAGGATGCGATGGGCGATTTACCGTTTCATATCCACAAACCGGAAGGCGCAATTTTTCTGTGGTTGTGGTTTGAAGGACTGCCGATCAGCAGTCAGCTACTCTATGAACGCCTGAAACAACGGGGTGTACTGATCATTCCCGGCCAGAACTTTTTCCCTGGTATCGAGCCGGGCTGGAAACATACGCAGGAATGCATCCGCGTATCCTATGCACAGGAAGAATCGGTGGTACGTGAAGGCATCCGGCTTATTGCCGAAGAAGTCGCGCGGGCTTACGGAGCCGCTAATGCTTAAATTATTTATACAGTCACTTAAAAACTGGTTTGATAACGACCCCTTTACTCAAGGTGCAGCGGCCGCTTACTACGCCATTTTTTCATTTCCCGGCTTATTGATTATCACTATGTCGGTGGCCGCCTTTGCCTTTGACCAGCAACAGGTGGAAACACAGGTAGTCAGCAAACTAAGTCAGATGTTAGGCGCTGAAACTGCTCAGGATCTCAATGAAATTGCGCAGGAAACACAACGTAAAGACCAGGACATCTGGGCCTTAGTCATCGGTTTGCTCACCCTATCTTTTGGAGCCACCGGCTTATTTGCGCACTTACAACGGTCGCTCAATCAGATTTTTGAAGTGGAAGTTAAAAATTCGGCAGGTCTCTGGTTATTTATAAAATCCAGATTAATATCGTTCGGTGTTGTACTGATGTTAGGTTTTTTATTACTCATCTCCTTATCCATGACTGCCGTGATCAACCTGTTAAGCGATTGGGTGGCAGTACAATTCTCACCCGAATTTTCTCTTGCCATCTTAGTCATTAATATCCTGATCTCCTTTTTTCTCACCATTCTGCTGTTCACCTTAATCTACAGAATTTTACCTGATGCACAGCTAGCCTGGCGCTCAGCTTTTATGGGCAGCGTAGTAGCCGCAGTGTTCTTCAAAATCGGTGAGCAGGCTTTAACCGTCTATTTTGAACTGGCCGAACCTCAGTCAAGCTTCGGAGCAGCCGGTTCATTGGTACTGCTCATGCTTTGGGTATCTTATTCCTGCATGATTTTATTACTGGGCGCAGAATTTGCCAAAATCCATGAAAAGATTAAACATGGCAAAGCCGTCACACCCAGCAAAATTGCCCAAAAAAGCGAATAAGCTTTGCCTGACAACAATCAGCAGTGCTTATTTCCAACGCCCC
>CACVAV010000147.1 GCA_902727945.1 uncultured Thiotrichaceae bacterium
AATTTCCCTCAGTCGGTACAGGACTGTGATGGCTGGATGATGACCGGCTCCAAACACGGTGTGTATGAAAACCTGCCATGGATGCTGACTTTGCAGGCCTTAGTGCGGGATATTCATACCGCCGGATTACCGATGGCGGGCATTTGTTTTGGCCATCAGTTAATTGCTGAAGCGTTGGGCGGCAAAGTTGAAAAGTCATCTAAAGGCTGGGGAGTGGGACTGCATGATTATAGCCTCACACCACAAGCGCCGGACTGGATGCAAACAAAAAGCGGTGGTTTTACGCTGAACGCCATGCATCAGGATCAGATCAGCCGGTTACCGGAAGGTACCCGCGTAGTGGCCAGCTCAGCATTCTGTGAATACGCTGCACTGTTGTATGGTGATTCGATCATCACTTTTCAGGGACATCCGGAATTTTCCACCGATTATGAAACTGACCTGCTTGAATTGCGCCAATTAACCGGTATTCCGGAAGAGCGTGCCACCCTTGCGCTGCAACGCCTGAATCAGGAAGGTGCCAGTGAAGATGGCGCTGTCGTATCAAAATGGGTAGTTGATTTCTTTCACCAGCACAGCCCGTCAGGGTATGAGAAATGGTGATTGGATTGAAATTAAACAGATTGAAGTTTATTCTAGTGCACTATCAATGCCGGTCGGCTCAACAACAACAGATGCATAAATAATGAATAAACAGAAACGCGAACATCAGGAACGGGTCAAAGCTCAGAAACAGGCTGCGGCGGCACGTAATAAAACATTGATCAAATACGGTTTATGGGCTGGTGTGGTGGTGCTGGCTTTACTGCTTATTCTGAGTTTCACACAAAATATGGGTTTGAATATCCCGGCTAATAATGAAGTCATCAGCACAGATCAGACCAAGGGTTTTAAAAAATCACCGGTATTACTGGTTGAATATTCTGATTTCCAATGCCCGGCCTGTCTGACTCAACACCGGACTATCCGTGCAGCATGGAAGGACATCCGCCGTAAAGTACACCTTGTTTACCGCCACTTCCCGCTCACTAATATTCACCCTCACGCCACTCTTGCCGCACATTATGCAGAAGCTGCGGGGCGACAGGACAAGTTTTGGGAGATGCATGATCAGTTATTTGATAATCAGGCGACATGGGCAAAACTCGATGATCCGTCTGCTACATTTGATGGCTATGCCAAAACACTGAAGCTGGATATGGCGAAACTGGAAACCGATCTGGCATCCGCTGAATTGAAGGATAAAATCAAAGCTGATATTGCCAGTGGCCGTGATGCAGGTGTTACCGGCACGCCAACCCTGTTTATCAACGGTGAACGATTG
>CACVAV010000148.1 GCA_902727945.1 uncultured Thiotrichaceae bacterium
GATGGGTCGCGTTTTTTTTGTTGCTAGTCATAAAGATCCCTTGTTTCCGGTAGTTGATTACCATACAATGCGCGGTCTAAATTTTCAGATAACTCATAACACTCTCTTTGGAGACCGGAATGAAAACATTCAGTGCAAAGCCGGCTGAGGTAAAACGCGATTGGTTCGTTGTTGATGCCGAAGATAAGGCGTTAGGCCGTTTGGCCACAGAAGTTGCCCGGCGTTTGCGTGGAAAACACAAGCCGGAATATACCCCCCATGTCGACACAGGGGATTACATCGTTGTCATTAATGCTGACAAGGTGGCTGTAAGCGGAAATAAAACAACAGATAAAATGTACTACAGACATACCGGTTATATCGGTAATCTGAAGTCATTTAATTTTGAACAGATGCAGGAGCGCGCTCCTGGTCGAGTTGTTGAGCTGGCGGTTAAAGGTATGTTACCTAAAGGCCCATTGGGCCGTGCAATGTACCGCAAATTAAAAGTATACGCAGGCGCGGAGCATAATCATCATGCCCAACAGCCTCAGGTTCTGGAAATCCAGGGAAAAAAGGGTTGATATAGATTATGGCTGAATCACAATATTACGGCACGGGTCGTCGCAAATCTTCTTCAGCACGTGTTTTCATGCGTGCAGGTAGCGGTCAAATTACAGTAAATAAGCTGCCTATTGAGCATTTCTTCGGACGTAAGACGGCACAAATGATCGTACGTCAGCCGCTGGACACAGTGGAAATGGCTGAGAAGTTCGATATTAATGTTTCTGTTACCGGTGGTGGTACTACCGGCCAGGCAGGCGCTATCCGTTTAGGTATTTCACGCGCTTTATTGAAATATGATGAAGGCATGCGTGGTGCTTTGAAGAAAGAAGGCTTCCTGACACGTGATGCACGTAAGGTTGAACGTAAGAAAGTGGGTCTGCATAAAGCACGTCGCGCCACTCAGTTCTCCAAGCGTTAATCTGCTTTTTCAGCAGCTTTCAACAAAAAAAGCCACACTGCTCTGCAGTTGTGGCTTTTTTTGTGTTCTAATTTCTATTCTGGAATATTGTCAATAAAAGCATAAGGTTTATATGGCTAAAATAGTAGGTGTTGTGATGGCTGTGGGAGTGCTGATGTCTGGCTCTGTCCATGCTGAGCCGATATTATTTGGTCAATTAAGAGCAGATTATGGTTTTGTGGATGATGGTAGTGGCAGACACTACCGGTTTAATGAGCAAGGCTCCCGTCTGGGGTTTAAGGGCTCATCCTTTATCAATCAGCACTATGAATTCACCTACATAGCAGAGGCGGAGTCTGATATTGCCGGTAATGATGAAATCTTCAGTGAAGTCAGGCAGGCCTGGATCGGTATCCGTAGTCGTAGTGCTGCTGGTGGCGAGTTGCGGGCGGGGCGTCATCTGAGTCCGGCACGGGTTTCTGTGGTGCCAGTGGATATATTTGTTAATCAGGCTGCGGATCAGCGTAAAATTCTTGAGTCCGATACGGTGCTTGAAAAAAGTGTTGTTTACCTGAATCGTATTAATGAGTTTGCTTACGCTGTCGCGCTTTCGACGGATAGTGCTAATGAGCATACCGCAACAGATTTTCTGATTAACTATAATAATGAAACCACCTATATTGCTGCCGCTTATCTAAAGGGCTATGACCAGCAACGTGTCTCCCGTCTTGCCGCTACCTATTTGTTCCCCGAGGGTCATAAACTGGGTTTGGCTTTTGAGTACCTCGACAATAAAGGCGTGGGTGATAGTCATAAAGCCTTTGTTGTGAGCGCTGGTTATCGCTTGGATGAGAATAAGCGGGTGAAGTTGCAGTACGGTATGAATAAGTCTTCTTCAGGCGGTCAGGCGGAAACATTGTTTGGCATTGGCGTGGATTTTGATCTGTCGGCGAATACTACTTTGCAGTTTCAGTATTCTACTAACAGGCATCTGGATCACGCTGATGAAAAAGAGACGTCGGTGACAGTCGGTGTCGTTTATGATTTTTAGTGCTGTCCTTTTATCCGCTTGAAGAGAAAATGCCAGCTTTTCCAATGTATTCCGTTTACTTTCAATAATACCATGAAAAAAATGCAGTATTTTTCAATGTTGCAGTGCGTTAAACTCTGAACCTTTAGCAAGTAACGGACGTTATGACTGCCTCAATACCTGCAAGCGCATTATCTTCTTTACATCCTGTGCGGCCACCTAGTCGGGAAATTCCTTACAACTACACCTCCTTTTCTGATAAGGAAATTGTGTTACGGATTCTGGGCGAGCGGGCTTATGAGTTGCTCCAACTGCTAAGTGATGAGCGTGAAACCGGTATTTCCTCACACATGTTGCTGGAAATGTTGGGTGATATGTGGGTGGTGACCCGTAATCCTTATATTCAGGATGATTTATTAGAAAACCCGAAACGTCAGCGGTCATTACTGGAAACATTGCGTGGTCGTCTGGAATCAATTCAGGACAGGGCGAAAAATAATCCATTAACTTTAGAACTGCTGAGTATTGCGCAACTGGCGCTGAAAAAGTTTGCTGATTCATTCGCTACTCATACCGATTTGCGTCGCCGTGCGCGGAAGCGCTTGGGGAAAATAACCCGTAAAGATAATATCCAGTTTGATGGTCTGGCGCGTGTTTCACATGTGACGGATGCCACGGATTGGCGTGTTGAGCTGCCTTTTGTGGTGTTGACGCCGGATACTGAGGAAGAAATGGCGGCATTGGTGCAGTGTTGTATCCAATTGGGCCTGACCGTCATTCCACGGGGCGGTGGTACAGGTTATACCGGTGGCAGCGTGCCGCTGGATGAGCTGAGTGCGGTGATTAACACCGAGAAGCTGGAAGCTATCGGTGAGATTGATTACCGTGCCGAATTGCCGGGGGGTGTGAAGCCTAAGAATGACTTGCCGGGTATTCCGGTAGTGCGCAGTAGTGCCGGTGTGGTTACCCAGCGGATTTCTGAGCTGGCACAAAAACACGGGCTGGTGTTTGCGGTTGATCCTACTTCCCAAAGTGCTTCTACCATTGGTGGTAATATTGCTATGAATGCGGGTGGCAAGAAGGCGGTGTTGTGGGGCACGGCGCTGGATAACTTGCTGTCATGGCGCATGGTGACGCCTGATTCTGAATGGCTGGAAATAACACGAATTAATCATAATCTGGGTAAAATTCACGATCAGCAGCAGGTGCAGTTTTCGGTGCAGCGTTTTGAGCATGATGGCAAGACGCCGAAGGGCGAAGCGGAACTGCTGGAATTTGAGGGGCGTTACTTTCGCAAAGAAGGCTTAGGTAAGGACGTTACCAATAAGTTTTTGGGCGGCTTACCGGGAATTCAGAAAGAAGGTTGTGATGGCCTGATCACTTCCGGTGAATTTATTCTGCACCAGATGCCAACACAGGTTCGTACGGTGTGCATGGAATTCTATGGCACTGATCTGCATGAAGCGGTGCCTGCGATTGTTGAAGCGAAATCCTATATCGATAACCTGGACGATGTATTGTTATCCGGTTTGGAGCATCTGGATGAGCGCTATGTTAAGGCCGTAAAATACACACCGAAAGGTGCTCGTGGTTCGATTCCGAAGATGGTGTTGTTGGCTGATCTGGTGGGTGAGAACGAAGAGTCGGTGGCGAAAGCGGCGGCAGAAATGGTACGCCTGGCGAATGCACGGAATGGTGAAGGTTACATTGCAGTAAGCCCTGAGGCACGCCGTCAATTCTGGGCGGATCGTTCGCGTACAGCAGCGATTGCGGCGCATACCAATGCCTTTAAAATCAATGAAGATGTGGTTATCCCGCTGCATAATTTGGCACCTTATACCGAAGGCATTGAAAGCATTAATGTTCATCAGTCGATGCGCAATAAGTTGAAAATGGTGAGTGCTGTCCTGGAGTGCTTGCAGGGTGATTTGCCTGAGCTGCGTAATGTGCCGGACTATGAAGATAGTGATGAACGTGAGTCGATGCTGGTGGCAAAAAAGGCCCATGCGGTGGCTTATCTATCAGGTGTTAAAGCACGTTGGGAACAGTTATTAACTAACTTCGATGCACCCGCAGCTGCCCATCAGGATTTGTTGGATGATAATGCTAAGTCAGCGCAGCGTGAGGGTGACCGTGTTATTGACTTACTGTTGCGTCATGATCAGCGGATTTCTTACCGTAAAGAGGTTGAAAAGCCACTCAAAGCGATGTTTGTCGGGCGTGAGCTGAGCCCATTGCGTGATAAGTTTGACCAGATTCACAAGAAACTGCGCTCAGGACGTTTATTTGTGGCACTGCACATGCACGCTGGTGATGGCAATGTGCATACTAATATTCCGGTGAATTCTAATGACTATGAAATGATGCATGAGGCTGAGCGCATTGTTGATCAGGTGATGGTGCTGGCGCGTAGTCTGGAGGGTGTTATCTCTGGTGAGCATGGTATTGGTTTGACTAAGTATCAGTATCTGGATGAGCGTGAAATCAATGAATTCAGAGATTACAAGGACGCAGTTGATCCGGCAGGGAATTTTAATCGTGGTAAGTTGATGCCGGGCAGTGGTTTGCAGAATGCTTATACGCCGTCATTGCGGTTGGTTGAGCGGGAAGCTTTATTGCTGGAGAATAATGATCTTGGTGCATTGAATGCTTCGATCAAGGATTGTCTGCGTTGCGGCAAATGTAAGCCGGTGTGTAATACGCATATTCCCCGTGCGAACTTATTGTATTCGCCCCGAAATAAGATTCTGGCGACTGGCTTGATGATTGAGGCCTTTCTTTATGAAGAGCAAACCCGTCGCGGAATTTCATTACGTCATTTTGATGAAATGAATGATGTGGCTGATCATTGTACAGTGTGTCATAAATGCCTGAATCCTTGTCCGGTGAATATTGATTTCGGGGAAGTTAGTGTACAGATGCGTAGTATTCTGCGTGATCAGGGCAAAAAGAAAGCCAGTCCGGTGACCTGGGCATCAATGCTGTTCCTGAACATTAAAGATCCTGCTCAGATTAAACTGATGCGCGCAGGAATGATTCAGTTCGGTTTTAAAGCTCAGCGTTTAGCGTATAAGGCTGCGAAGCGTTTTGGTTTGTTAGGCAAGAAAGACAGTATTCCAGCCGCGACAGTGGGTAAGCCTGCGATTAAGGAGCAGGTGATTCAGTTTGTGAAGAAGCCATTGCCAATGGGTATTCCGACTAAAACCACACGTGCCATGTTAGGTCTGGAAGATGAGCAGGTGGTGCCGGTATTGCGGGACGCGTCGAAGCCAAAAGGTGATGCGGTTTTCTATTTTCCGGGTTGTGGCTCTGAGCGCTTGTTTAGTCAGGTTGGTTTGGCGACGTTGGCGATGCTTTATGAAACGGGCGCTACTACGGTGTTACCGCCCGGTTATTTGTGTTGTGGGTATCCGCAGAATGCGAGTGGTGACACGAAAAAAGGTGGTGAGATTTCTACGGAAAACCGCGTGTTATTTCACCGGATTGCCGGTGCGCTGAAATACCTGGATATTAAAACAGTGGTAGTGTCTTGTGGTACTTGCATGGATCAGTTGCTGAAGTACGAATTTGATCGTATTTTTCCTGGTTGTCGTTTGCTGGATATTCATGAGTACCTGTTGGAAAAGGATGTCAAGCTAGGTGAAGTGGAAGGCGTGCAGTATATGTATCATGACCCTTGTCACTCACCGATGAAGACTTACTCGCCGATGAAAGTGGTCTCTGAGCTGACAGGTAAGGATGTTGTGCTGAGTGATCGTTGTTGTGGTGAGGCGGGTACGTTTGCGGTGAGTCGCCCTGATATTGCCAGCCAGTTGCGTTTCCGTAAGGATGAAAGTCTGCGTGAAGGGATTGTTGAGCTGACCGGCGCTGATACCGCTGTGAATGGCAATGTAAAGTTGCTAACTTCCTGTCCGGCTTGTCAGCAAGGCTTGTCGCGTTATAGCGATGACACCGGTTTGGAAACGGATTATATTGTGGTGGAAATGGCGAATCATTTGCTGGGTGAACATTGGCAGAAGGCATTTGTTGAGAAAGCCACTCATGGCGGGATTGAGAAGGTGTTGTTGTAAGGAGTTTCAAATGAATCTGCAGGATCAGACATTAACTTTTATTCTGGCTGGTGGTGTAGGCTCGCGCCTATACCCGTTGACTGCCGGGAGGTCAAAGCCTTCGGTGCCTTTTGGTGGCAAGTACCGGATTATTGATTTTACGCTGACAAATTGCCTGCATTCCGGGTTGCGTAGAGTGCTGGTATTGACCCAGTATAAATCACACTCCCTGAACAAGCATTTGCGTGATGGGTGGTCGATTTATAATCCGGAGTTACGGGAATACATTACTGCTGTTCCGGCACAAATGAACCGGGGTAATCACTGGTATCAGGGCACAGCAGACGCTATTTTCCAGAACCTCAACCTGCTTGAGCGTAATGGTGCGGCTTATACGCTTATTCTTTCGGGTGATCATATTTACCGGATGGATTATGAGGCATTGCTGAAGTCCCATGAGAAAAGCGGGGCTGACGTAACAGTTACCTGCATGGAAGTGCCGAAAGAAGAGGCGGGTGCGTTCGGAGTGGTGGGTGTTGATGAAGCAATGCGGATTAAAGCGTTCGAGGAAAAGCCCGAAAATCCGTCACCGGTTCCGGGTAAACCTGACGCATGCCTGGCTTCTATGGGGCTGTATGTGTTCGACAGTCAGTTGTTAAAACAGGCTTTACTGGAGGATCAGCAGGATCCTGACTCGCAGCATGACTTCGGCCATGACATTCTGCCTAAGTTGTTGGCTAATTATAATATTATGGCTTATCAGTTTGATGGTGAGCAAGGAAGGGTGACCCCGGATCGTTACTGGAGAGATGTGGGGACGATTGATGCTTATTATCAGGCTAATATGGATTTGTTAGAGCCGGTACCGCCTCTCAATCTGCATCAGAATGACTGGCCCATCCGGACTTATCAGCCTCAGTCACCTCCGGCCAGAGCGGTTCATGGTGGTTCGGGAACAAAGGATGTTTTCGTTAATTCCATTCTTACAAATGGTGTCGTGATTTCTGGTGGAAATGTCCATCACAGTATTCTTTTTCATGATGTTTTTATTGATGATAAAGCGACTGTGAGTCACTCAATACTCTTTGATAGCGTTCATGTTGGTAA
>CACVAV010000149.1 GCA_902727945.1 uncultured Thiotrichaceae bacterium
AGACTTTACCGGCCTTTCCACACCGGATAACGCTTTTCTGCAAAGGCTTTAAAGCCCTCTATATTATCTTCATTGTCATACAATTTATCGACGCTGGCGAACTGACGTTTAGTCACCCAATTCATCCCCTCCTGAGACTTCATTGCCTCCGCTTCCCGCACCACTTCTTTAATCGCCGGATGAATGTTCCTCTTGAGGGACGCACGACACAGAAAAAGTGCGTCATAAGTTCTTCACACAATCAGTAAGAACGAGCCCAACATTTTTTGTAAAAAAGCTAACCCTATACCGAACCAGCTCTGCAACTCTGCTCTGCAAGCATTACAAGTCGCTGATGTTATTGCTAATACCTATCATCTGCGCCAGGATTTATTCAAAGAAGTGGTCGCGGCTTTCATCACGTCGTTCATTCCTGACAAAGAACATCTCAATCACAATTTAGGAGCACAGTCAATGCGTAAGTCCTAAATGAGGATTATTTTGTAAGGCCCTGTTTTCATTTGATGGTTGTGCTGAACAGAATGTTTCGTAATGTGAGATGATGTAAGACGAAAATAGTTTTTCAACAATTTTCGCATAACCACACAATTAAACCGGAGGATTTAATATGTACAAAACGGGTAGGCTTACAGCCTTAGCATCATTGGTAACATTGGCTTTGTCATCATCAGAAGCCCTCGCCACAAACGGCTATGCATCACATGGTTTTGGTACCACCCAGAAAGCAATGGGTGGAACTGCGGTAGCAGGCAACGATAACGCTATGAATATAGCTACTAACCCGGCATCAATGGCCTTTGGAGAAAATAACTGGACAGTAGGCGTAGATATATTCAAACCTGACAGAAGCTCCAGTCACCCCGGCAATCCCGGACTGGCTCCCGCTCAACCTGGTGCAAACCCGGATTCCCTCGGTTTTGGGGGCTTTCCTGCTATTGCCGGAGAAAATTTTGATGCTAATGGTGACGAAGTTTTCCCTATTCCGGAATTTGGCTACCAAAGGCAATTAAAGGACGGATACTCATTCGGTATTGCCGCTTATGGTAATGGCGGCATGAATGCAACGTATAGTCAGTCCATTTTTGGCCCCCGTACTGATCAAGCGGGTGCACCCATAAACCCTGATGGCTCTCCCACAGGCCCTGATACAGGGATCGACTTTGCTCAACTCCTCATTTCTCCCGGCGTATCCATAAAGCTCAATGAGCATCATGCCTTTGGTGCTTCGCTTAACCTGGCTTACCAGCGAATAGAAATAACCGGCGTGGGCGGGTTTGCTCCTTTTAGCAGCAATGCAACTAACTTATCCGATCGCGGCTACGATAACTCTACCGGAGCCGGAGTGACTGTAGGCTGGCAGGGTCAGATAACGCCAACAATCAAAGCAGGCCTGGCTTACCGCAGCAAAACCAGGATGAGTGAATTTGATAAATACAGTGGGTTACTGGCGGAACAAGGTGATTTTGATATTCCCAGCATGATTACAGCAGGGCTTTCAATACAGGCAACACCTAAAACGACCATCGCCATTGATGTAGCAAGAATTAACTATACCGATGTGAAAGCCATATCAAATGACAACAATACCGCAACGCTACAGCAGCAACTGGTGGGACAGGCTACAGGGCAAATTGCTCCCGGAACCGCCTTACAGGGGCCATTGCTGGGTGATGATAATGGTGCCGGTTTTGGCTGGGAAGACCAGAATGTCTTTAAGATTGGCATCAAACATCAGCTTAATGACAAGATTACACTGATGGGGGGATACAACCACGGAAGCAGCCCCATCGGAGATGATCAGACAGCCTTTAATATTTTAGCTCCGGCCACCGTTGAAGATCACTTAACGCTTGGATTGGAATGGAAACTATCTAATCAATCAAAACTTTCAGCACAATACATGCATGCATTTGAGAATGAAATTACCGGCAACTCATCACAAACCCAGGACGGCCCGGTATCACCAGGGGCCTTTATTCCTGTCGGCCCCCACCCACTGGCAGCATCACCGGCAAGCATAAAAATGAAACAAGACAGTATCGGAGTTGCTTACACAACAATGTTTTAGTCATTCAACGTACTGACCAGAAAGACTACGCCCACTGAGGTGTAGTCTTTTAATTATTAATGACACGTTCACTTAATGCCAATCCCGCTCATACCCCGTGCCAAACTCAATATCCTGGCCATCCACCCACAATGCCTCAATAACTTCAGGTTCGCCCTGTTCATCCAACCTGATCCGTCCGATACCGTTACCGTTCAATAAACGCTGATGACGGTAGCGCTTGTTATGCTCTGCCGGTCGGCGCGGACGAATATTCATGTCACGGCGACGGGTAAACCAGTTTAAGGGCGAATGACTGGCAAACAGCCAACGATTCAAGCGATCAAAAACCCGCAACAAACTTTCAGGGAAGGTACTTTTGATGCCTGAACTGGTGATCTGCCAGATTTTGGGGGTATCCTCATGATCCCGCAGACGCACATCGTAAGCGAAGGAATAATGTACATCACCAGACAGAATCACAAAATGTTGCGGCGTTTTCGGGTGGCGGAAAATATTCAGAATAACGTGCGCCGCACCGCGATGTGCCATCCAGTTTTCAGCATCAACGGTTAAAGCATAACCAAACCAGGTGAAAATACGCTGCACCACCTCAATCAGCTTGACGCCAAAAATCGGCGCGGGCGACACCAGAATCACCGCCTCCTGACCGATCAATTCCTGTTGCAAATCGCTCAGGGCTTCCCAGTCCATTAAACCGGAAGGCTGGCCTTTTCCTAATTCAGAACGCCACCGCTGTGTCCGCGTATCCAGCACCACCAGCCTCGGCTGCGTGTCCAGTGAATAATGCCAGCTTCTGAATTTCAACAAACGATCGACCAGACTATCATGTGCCTGTTGCGTATCGTGCTCAATCACACACCGCACCTGATCCAATAGGTCTTCCGGAAATTTCTCCGGTTTATTTCCCCAGCCCTGGCACAATAAATAGCCGATCAGTGCATTACCGATAATGCGCCGTGAAAATGGCTGACCATAGGCACTCTCCTCCCAACCACGGGTTAGGTTCCAGTCATCGGTGACATCATGATCATCAAAAATCATATACACCGGCACGTGCGCCAGCGCCCGCTGTACCTTATCCAATCCTTCAACAAACGACTGAATATAAACCAGCTCATCCTGATAACGCGCTTGTTCCTTAGGTCGCAGTTCAGCATCCGGCACATCATCCAAATCAACATAACGCCACAACACCGGCGACCAGACCAATAAATACATCGCCAGTACTTCGCCCAGTGTAATCAGGTGATTATCAGCATTCGCAGAGGTAAATATCGGCTTTTGCGCGCCCAGAAAGAAAGTTTCACGCAAGGTTGCACCCGCTTTATCATCAGGCAGCAGACTGGTTCGGCCATAAAAATTATGCGCACTGGCGCGTAGCTCTTTACCACAACTACAGTTGTCTAATCCTTCTACAGGGTCATCAGGCAACCCTAATAACTCAATAAGCTGCTGAATCGCAGACAGTACCGGCCCGCCGACATCATCAGCATAAATCTGATCACCACTCATTATCAGCAAGGCGGGTTGATCAGCCATCTCAGCATTCGGTTGGCGGGCAGCCGCCAGTGCACCATCCACGCGTAACAACCCATCCGTATCGATGTGATGCGGCTTGCGGCACGAACCATGCAAGACATGATCAATCCGCGATTTAATAATGAAATCAGGCCGTTTAGCATCGCCGTACATCAGCTCAGGCTGTGTATCAAACAACCACTGCACAGCGGTTGTTTCAGATGCCGGATCCGCATCAATGCCAATGTCATAGGTCAGCCATTGATCTTGCGGAAAAGACTGCTCCGGTGACAGCTGCAATAAATGCAGATGTGCATGTTGACCCAACTTGACATAGCCGGCATGACCGGCTTCAAAAACTTCCCTCCCCAAACACTGATCTTGTTCATAACAAGTCATTGCAAGTGTTGCAGCGGTACTGGTCACCAGCCAGACGACTAATTGCCCACTGTCTACATGGCGAACAATCGGCCCGGCAAGGATTAAAGGCAAATCGGAGGCATCTTTTATATTCTGTGTGCTGTGTTTTTGTGCTGACATTATTATGACTGTAGTAACTCGGATGAAGGTGAATTAAGAATGATCATCAGCAAGCATACTGACTTCCCCTAAAAGTAGCCAAACCGGCGGCATAAGCCAAGTGACATTTACTTCAATGATGGATTTAATCTGATAGCGGGATCGAATTCGCAAACAGGGCGCATTTGATCCAATGATCCGGCACAGGACTGTGGTAAACTATGTGCCATTTTGTATTTTGGTGAGAGTGAGTTATGGCGGGTCATAGTAAATGGGCAAATATTAAGCACAAAAAAGCAGCTACTGATAAAAAACGGGCTAAAGTCTGGACCAAAATGATCCGCGAGATCACCGTAGCCGCACGTGAAGGCAAAACCTCTGATCCGTCAGCACATCCCCGTCTGCGGTTGGCCGTGGATAAAGCGCTGGGTGCCAATATGACGAAGGATACGATAGACAGAGCCTGTAAGCGTGGCGCGGGTGAGTTAGGCGGTGAAAACTTTGAAGAGATCCGCTATGAAGGGTATGGCGTAGGTGGCATCGCCGTATTAGTTGATACCGAAACCGACAATATTAACCGTACCGTGTCCGAAGTGCGGCACGCTTTCACTAAACATGGCGGCAACATGGGCACCAGTGGTTCAGTGGCTTACATGTTCAATAACATTGGTGTGCTGAGTTATGCACCGGGCGTGGATGAAGATGCGCTGATGGAAGCTGCGCTGGACGCGGGCGCTGATGATGTAGTGAGTGATGATGAAGGTGGCGTTGAAGTACTGACCGCGCCGGATGTATTTGGTGATGTACAGAATGCCTTGGTTGAAGCTGGCTTTACACCGGATGAGTCTGAAGTCACTATGCGAGCTGACAACCTGACGCTGGTTGATGTCGAAGCCGCCGAAAAACTGCTGAAGATGATCGACACGCTGGAAGAGCTGGATGATGTGCAGGAAGTCTATACCAATGCCGACATCCCGGATGAAGTACTGGAAGCCTTAGACTAACTGCCATGAGCACACGCCGCATTCTGGGCATCGATCCCGGTTCACGCATCACCGGTATCGGGTTAATTGATACGGATGGTCAGCGCACACAACATGTTTATAGTGAGGGGTTGCGTTTAGGTGGCGGCCCGTTACCAGAACGGCTGGGGATGATTTTCAATGGCATCAGCGATATTATCCGCCAATACCGTCCGGATGAAATGGGCATAGAGAATGTCTTTTTGTCCAACAACCCCTCCTCTGCTCTCAAGCTGGGGCAGGCACGTGGTGCGGCGATTTGTGCCGGTGTAGTGTTGCAATTACCGGTACATGAATACAGCGCTAAAGAAATAAAGCAGGCCGTGGTCGGCAAAGGTGCGGCGGATAAAACGCAGGTACAACACATGGTAAAAATTCTGTTGAACCTGCAAGGTAAGTTACAGGCAGACTCAGCTGATGCACTGGCGGTGGCACTTTGCCATGCACATATCAGCCACCTCAATAATCGTATCGCCGGAAGGACTGTTAAATGATCGGACAACTCCGTGGCAAAATCATCCAAAAACAACCGCCCGAGCTGATGATTGATGTGAGTGGTGTCGGTTATGAACTACAGGCATCAATGAATACTTTTTATGAGCTGCCGCTGGATGCTGACGCTGAAGTGACATTGTTCACACATTTTATTGTCCGTGAAGATGCACAGATATTGTTTGCTTTCAGTTCAGTTGCAGAGCGTGCTTTGTTCCGCCACCTGTTAAAAGTGAATGGTGTCGGGCCAAAGATGGCGCTGGCCATTGTATCGGGGATGACTGAGATTGAGTTCCGGCAGTTTATTCATGCCGGTGATGCAACTGCGTTGAGCCGGATTCCGGGCGTGGGCAAAAAAACGGCGGAGCGACTGATTGTGGAAATGCGGGATCGATTGCCTAAACCGGATGAGGCAGCCTCAGAAACAACGAGTACCGGTAATACACCTCAGCGTAATTCCCGCTCTGATACTGATGAGGCTTTGAATGCTTTGTTGGCACTGGGTTATAAACCAGCTCAGGCGAGTAAGATGATTGCGCCGCTGGAGAATAAGGGGTTGTCGGTGGAGGAAATTATTCGGCAGGCGTTGCGGACCAGTTTGAGTTAAATCCAACAAAACCTCATCACAGACGGCCAATCGGCTCCGACCGGCTGAATGCTGAATAAAACACAACAAAACCCACGCTGACTGACATTTCTGCCACACCTTGTGTCACTCCACACTATTTTTGTCACATCGAAACAACAATTGTCAGATTATGCCACTGCAACAATTCAACTTTGACCACCCATCTCTAAAAATAATCCACTGATACTTACATCAAACCACCTTATATCAACGGTCTATAGAAACATCGTGCCTCCAGAAAAAAGTTGGCACAGTACCTGCATTACTATTATCACAAGGACGGCAACAACAATAATAACAAAGGGTTAACGGATTAATAAAAAACTAAGCGTCCAGAGACACTAAAGCGAACATACAATAATAACAATAAGTTGTTTGCCCTGTCTCAATGCCTGATACCCCCGATAACGGAGGGGCAGGAAGGTAGCTTGGTAATGCTCAACAGCAAGCCCTAAGAGGTAGAGATCAGACATCTCGATTATAAAAATAAAACGTCTGACATGCCTCGACTCCTGATACTTCCCCATGGAAACATGGGGGAGACTTTAACCGAAGGGCAAGCTTAGTAAGATCGGGGCGCTAACAATAAAAACCAATATAGCCCTTGGCCTCCTGTACTAACGGGAGGCCAACTTTATAACAGGGGAGCTACCCGCCCGACCTGGTGAGAACGGCAAGGTAGCCACCAAATAACAATAAATACTAATAATAAACAGTAGCCTTCCATACCTCCGCTTGCCGG
>CACVAV010000150.1 GCA_902727945.1 uncultured Thiotrichaceae bacterium
TCAGGTTTAACAGTCTTTCGCAGGAAGAGTAAAATTATGGCTAACAGAGAATCAGGATCAGTCAGCGATTCAGTTAAACGAAAAAAAAGACCTACCTTGACAGAGAAGGTTAAAAAACAAACTGAAATCATTGAACAACTAACAGCAGAACTACGTCAGAAAGAACAGGAACTCATTTTACTTAATGAAAATTCACACATGATCGATAAACTAAATGCTCAGCTGCAGAAGCTAAAAACCACCATCAATAGTGCTAGCCAAAAAGAAAAAACGCAATCACAAGCTATTGATTCACTAAAGCAACAATTAGAAGAAAAGAATGAGGCCGAAGGGCTGAACTCAAGTCAGCAAAACGAGTTAATTGAGGAATTAAGTGACAAAATCCTTGAAGTTGAGATTAAACTAGCCTCTGCTTATATTCAGAACAAGCATATATCTGCTCAAAATACAGTGAAGACACACATGATGGCGGGGATGTCATTGGCACTATTACCGGCTCCCTTATTCGATATAGCCGCATTAAGTGGCACCCAACTGAGTTTGTTACGCAGCTTAAGCATCCAATACGACGTTGATTTTGATGAGCAAATTGGCAAAACAGTAGTTACCTCGCTGGTCAGTGGCTCTTTACCGGTATTAACTGTCATAGGCCTGAGTAGTTTTGCGAAAATTATTCCGGGTATTGGTACTATAAGCGGAGGTATCAGCATGACCGCTATTGCGGGTGCTCTCATCTATGCTACCGGTCAGGTTTTTATTCGCCATTTTGAATCAGGCGGCACCATCCAGAATTTCGACGCACGTCACTGGAAAAATTTTTTCCGGGAACAGCTGGAAGAAGGAAAAACCCTCGTAAAAAGAAAAGCAGCATCAGTGAAAACAACAACCGCAACTACAGACTAGTTAGCCAATAAAATTGGGAAAAATATGCAATACGCAATTTGGCCAGAATTATTTTTTCTTGAGTTTGACGATACATATCTTCATGGAGACATTTTAAATAGCCCTGATACGGACAGAGTACCGGAGTTATTGTTCTTACACGATGATGCTCCGGATAAGAATCGCTCTGTTTTCAACTCACTGCGCCAGGTGCTGCTAAACAAATATAACTTATCTTCCTGTAGTTTTGACTTTATTGGTCATGGCAGCACCGGAGGAGACTGGAATAAAACTTGTATGCGGCATAGAACCCAGCAGATTACTGATGTGATAGATGGTTGTTTTGATAGTCAACCCTTATCGGTTATAGCGGTGGGTACCGGGGTATGTAACATAATTCAATTGTTGGATAAACAACGCATCGCAAGCTTAGTTTTTATTACCCCCGTTTTACCGCCACAGGAACTGGAAACCCTTCCTTTTGGCCTCTTTTCAAAGGGCGCAGGCCCGAACATACAGGAGCAATGGCTTTCAAAGCCAAGCCGTAAAGTTTTGGGTAATTTTAAAGGCAATGTTTCACTGATAACAACGACTCAGGATAAAACATGGTCTAACTGGCTGCAAACCAAGTCCCGAGACAATGCGCAGATTGAAGACAGGGCCTACTCCGTTATCAGTATCCCCCCGGACCAAAAAAATCTGATGCAGGCTGCGAACCAACATCCGAAAATCTTGCTTAAAATTGCTGCAATAGTTGACAAAACGGTGGCGATTAGTCACTCACAAGTTGTGCAGGCAAGCTGACCATAAGCAACATAACATATTTCAGTCCACTGCCGTTCCATCCCCAGTCCTGCTAATCAATTCTACAAATTCACGCATCGTGATAACGTTGGCATCGTTGTAGGTCGTTTTATCCTGCTCAATAACATCACTGACCAGGGGTAACTTCCGCGCTGCTGTTATCTGGCTTGAAAACATCGAAACAAAATTATCTGCGGCTTCAAGAAAATGATCATTCAAATTACCTCGTCCGGAACCGGAAGCAACCATGTTTTGGGTAAAGTTAGCAGCGCGGTATTGAATTTTCACACCATTATAATGCGTCAGCGTTTGCCGGAAGCTCTCAATCCGGAAACTACCAAAACATCGACCCTCTCCGGATCTTTCGCCAAGGGCGCTGATAACCAGATTGACTGAAAAAGGCGAAATAATAAATAGCGGCTCTTCGTAAACCTTCAACTCACTTTGTTCCAGTATCAACTTTGATTGCTGCCTGATTTTATCCGAATTTGTCCAGCACTGACCTGATATTTCATCCTCAATCATCAGTGAAACATTCTTAATCAGCCCCAATGAATCATCAATCCCGAGCACTTTAAGATTATTTTCATAACTGTGAGCAGCCGGTGCTAAAAAGCAAACTGCGGCAGATATAAGTATCAGCAAAAAAGATAAGCACCTCCTACGAATGCAAGGCCAGTCAAACCAGCCTATATAATTACACATAACTCCCAACTCCCTCTCTTATTGTTAGCTATACATGCAAAAATTATCAGGAATTTTATTCCCGGATTATTTTATAGCGGGCCTTGCCTGCCTATAACTTCTGTCATGTTGTTTAGTACTGTTCAAAATCAGCTAGCAGACAACTTTTTTGATGATTGCCGTTGCTTGATAAATTGCTTACCCTGCTCAAGTGCCTTACGGAAATAGCCTCCCAACTTATCAGCGTTCACGTCATCCAGCGTCCCTCCCTGACTAAAATGTTTGCTGAAACTTTGCCCAACCGCATAAGTCACGGCACCACCTAACACGGTCAGAGTCGCGTTCCCCCCCAGGGTACCAATACCGGGTATAAACTTAAATGAACTACCTATACCTATTAACGCCAGAGTGGGTGCTGAACCACTAAGTACAGCTATAAGCGCCGCCCTGATCCGCTGGTGACCAGCATCCACACCATAATGCTCACACAATTGCTCCAGCATATTATGTTGAGTCCCGCTCAAAGCCACTAAATCAAATAATGGCAGAGGAACCAATCCCATGGCAGAACCTGCCAGTACATGATTCTTGACGATACGGTCTGCTTCCTGGTCACGGATAGTCAGGTCTTTTGATCCCAACTCACCCTGAACATGAACTAAACGACTGCTCAGTTTATCCAGCAAAACACTCTGCTGAGAAGACAGGTTTGCCCCGGAATCAGGCGCATTCATTGCATCAGTATTCATAGTACACTTATACCTGTAAAATATTTGTTACTCAGATACTAACAAATAACGCATTGCTGGAAGATTACGCGTAACAAAAGTTAACAAAAAAGTGCTAAGCACATGTTAAACGGCTTGTTATCATGTAGATGATATTTGTGCCGGGGGAATAGCTAACAATGCAAAGAGCATGGGTAATACAATTCGCTGGCCTGGCTGCAATATTGCTATTACTGGCGTTTGCACTGCCCCGCTATGCGCAGATGGTCCCCGAAAAAATAGCGGATCATGTACAACATCACCTGCATGAAAAAGGCATGACATGGGCAGGTGTACGCCCTGCACCGGGACATAGCCGGAGTGTTTTGCTCAATGGCAGCGCCCCGGATGCCGAAGCACAGCAGGCCGCAGTCAACGACCTTCGTTCCCTTTGGTATATCCAACAGGTACAGGATACCACCACCCCTAAAATCATTGAACCTTACACCCTGCATATCCAATGGGACGGCGATAAATTAGCATTGGACGGCTATGTCAGCAGTGCTGAAGATAAGGCAGAAATCGCTGAACAGATAAGATCTGAGTTCGGTAATAATGCTGATCTGGAAAAATTACAGGCAGGTTTGGGAGCACCTGAGTACTGGGAGACACTTATCCATACCGTGTTGCTAAAAGAAATCAAACCACTGCCATCCGCCTCCGTGCGCATGGTCGGCCACACCATTAATTTCGCAGGCAAGGTAGCCACCACTCAGAAAGCCGAAGCCCTATCCAAAGCATTGCGCCCCATTGAAGAAAAAGATTATCACCTGGCAGTGAATATTATACCGCTGGACATTATTGAGCCTTATACGCTGCATATCCAATGGGATGGCGATAAATTAGCGTTGGATGGTTATGTCAGCAATGCCGACACTAAAGCAAAGCTGGTTGAACAGATAAAATCCGCATTCGGTGATAATGCCCATTTGGAAAAATTACAGACAGGTTCTGGTACGCCTAAGCACTGGGAAACACTCATCAGCACAGTGTTACTGGAAGCAATCAAGCCACTGCAATCCGCCTCCGTGCGTATGGTTGACCAAACCCTCAGTTTCGCCGGTAAAACTGACACAACCCGACAGGCAAAAGCTCTGGAGAAAGCATTACAGCCTTTCGCAGCCAAGGGCTACGCCACTTCAGTCAATGTCATCGCTCTGGATAATGCGGCCGTTGTTTGCCAAAGGGAATTCAACCGCCTGTTGACACAAGAAACCATCGTCTTCAGTACAGGAGGTGCCGGCATTCATCAGGAAAGTAATGCCCTGCTTCAGGAGTTGGCAGATGCCGCTATTTTTTGTGCCGGCACCACTATCCTGATTAGTGGCCATACCGATGATGTCGGTAACGAAGAAGATAACTTTAAGCTAAGTGAGCAACGCGCTAAAGCTGTTAAAGGCTGGCTATTCAGGCAGGGCGGCGTCCCTCTGGAACGTATGAAAACGTCAGGCAAAGGGGCCAGCGAACCACTGGCAGATAATGATACAGAAGCGGGCCGGGCTAAAAACCGCCGCATCGAATTTGTTGTGGAGGGTATCTGAATGTCAGGTTTACCATTGATTTACGAACTGGCACTGGTCGCTACACTGGTCTGTCTGATTAGCTGGCTAATGGGGCGTACTTTATGCAAGTCCCGTGAACACGAAGAGCGTGCAGCAAAAAAAGCATTGCAAGCCGCGAACGAGCATCTGGAAGCACAGCTATTAGACAAAGATGCCGAAACCCGGCAACTGTCAGAAAGCCTGCTGGCCGAACAGCAGGCACTTTCTATGCTTCAGCAGCAACATGACAATACAGCACACCTGTTGACCAAGGTACAAACGGAACATCAGCAAAGCCTCTCTCAGATTCAGACACTGCATGCCTACCGGACTCAGTTTGAAGCGCTGGAAAAAGTGCATGACGAACAGGCCAAGCTGACAGTGAGTCTACGGGAAACATTGCAACAGGAAAAACAAGAAGCGACCGAGCTTATGGCCCGACAATTACAGGAAGAAAAAACCAATGCGGATAATCTGAGTGCGCAACTCAGGAAACAGATTGCCACGCTGCAACAGGAAAACACTGAAAAAGACGCAACCATTGTGCAGTTGAATGACAAAGTCAGCAGTTATAGGGCCTCTGTGGACTCAACCAACCGGCGAATTTCCAGCCTGCTGGATACACTCCCAACACGTTAATTCAAACCAGCCTGCCATCAGTCCACTCTCACCCAACTTCACCGGGCAGATTGATTGACAGTAAAACTAATCTGTTTTTCCTGCTTGTAAGCCTGCCATTCGTCAGCCACCATCATGGCTCCCCAGCGTTCCTTAGGACAGGTTTTACTGGCAACCATCGCAGCTTTAGGCATGGTACAGCCACAATGCGGGCAAACACCGGCTTCACAGCATTCCTGACACAGTGTGGTGCGGTATACCAGTTGTTCGGTATAAGCCGTGATCTCGCTGTAGGGGATATGAATGCCTTCCTTTTCAATAGTGCCGCCCTCCAGATACGCCGCCCATTTTTTCGGGTCGCTGACATCTTTCACACCCCGCGCCATCATATTACGCTTCAGACTGGTAAGAAATTCCATAATGGCCATCGCTGGCTCCTGATTAACCTAAATTGATTTTCAGCATAAACAAATATTCGTCTTCAAGCCACCCCACTGACGTATTACCTCAATCAGGCGGTAATGATCTAGCTTTAGGAACAGCTTGTTTTTCCGGGTGGGTTAGCAGGGGCAGCATTGAGTTAGATAAATTGGCCAGCAAACCACCGGAATACAGCAGGATGGCACCACTGGTTCCCATCCCCAACAGCAGCACACCGGACACGCATGCAAAGCCGAAAGCATTATTGATCAACTCGCTGCCATTCATACGCTGATGCAATTCAGTCGACATCTTAAGCAGGTAAGGCAGGTGCAATAAATCCGGGGTCATTAACAGAATGTCAGCCGTATCCTGAGCAATGGTCGCAGCGCCATGCAGTGATACTGATACATCTGCCTTTTGCAGGGCAACCGAATCGTTAATGCCATCACCAATAAAACAGACCTTATGCCCTTGTGCCTGCAGACTTTCAATGTGTTTGGCCTTAGCTTCCGGCAGCGTTTCAGCAAAGTAATCATCAATTCCCAGTGTTTGCGCCAGATACCGGGTCGGTTTTTCCTGATCACCGGAAATAATGTACAACGTCATGCCCAGCTCATGCAGCGCATCAATCGCCTGTTTAGCTTGTGGGCGCAAGGCAGGCTGTAGTTCAATCACACCGACCAACTCACCCTCACTGGTCGCTACATAAACGATGGAATAACCTTTATCACCGGCAGCAGCCTGCAGGTTGTCGATTTCATCCGGTACCGGAATGCCCGCTGCATCCACAAAACGGCGACTGCCAATCAGAATGGTTTGTTGTGCGGCTGCCTGACTCTCATCCAGTAGATCAACCTGTAAACCATGGCCGATGGCATAGTCAGTATTGAGCACTTCCAGCAGTGTTATATCCTGCTGCCCGGCATGGCCGCAAATGGCTTGAGCGATGGGGTGTTTCTGGCGTTTTTCAGCACTGGCGGCGTACTGCAACAGTTGTTGCTCACTAAAACCATTACAGGCGATCAACTGACCGACTTTTGGAACTTCTTCAGTCAGCGTACCCGTTTTATCGAATACGATGGTATCAATCTGTTGCAGGGTATCCAGCGCCCGCCCGTCCTTGACCAGGATACCGTTACGGGAAGCAATACGCAGGTAGTTCAGTACCATCAGCGGCGCAGAAGTACGCATTTGGTAGCCAAAACCACTGTAACTTAACGCCATCGCCTGACCTAATCCCAAAAAAGGCAGTGCTAACGCAGAGGTTA
>CACVAV010000151.1 GCA_902727945.1 uncultured Thiotrichaceae bacterium
AACGGCTCATCCAGTAACAATACCTGTGGTTCCATCGCCAATGCTCTGGCGATACCCACCCGCTGTTTCATACCACCGGAAATCTCATCCGGACGTTTGTTCATGGCATGATCCATGTGCACCAGACTGAGGTTGTACTCAATCCATTCCTTCATTTCGGCCCGGCTTTTCTTACCCTTGAAAACCCGTTTTACGGCGAGTTCAACGTTTTCATAAGCACTTAACCAAGGCAGTAATGAGTGATTCTGGAATACAACGGCGCGTTCTGGCCCTGGCTCATTGACCTCTTTATTATCCAGAATAACGCCGCCTTCGGTGGCCTGATAAAGCCCGGCAACAATATTCAGAACAGTGGATTTACCACAACCGGAATGACCGATAATAGAGACAAACTCACCTTTATCAATTTTAAGGTTCACCTCGTCCAACGCCCGGAAAGGGCCGTCAGGTGTTGGGAAGTCGATGGATACTTGTGATAATACTAAATGTTCCATAGTCATTATTTTTCCCCTTAGCGCAAGGTTGCGCTCTTGTCCCAGGATGCATATTTTTGTAACGCCAGCATGCCCCGATCCAGTGCAAAGCCGATGATGCCAATCACAATGACGGCGACCATAATGCGTCCGAGGGAGTTAGAGCTGCCGTTTTGAAACTCGTCCCAGACAAACTTACCGAGTCCGGGGTTCTGTGCCAGCATTTCCGCAGCAATCAATACCATCCACGCAATACCCAGCGATAAGCGCAGGCCGGTGAAGATCATTGGAATAGCGGAAGGCAGGACGATTTTGCGTACATGCGTTAACCAGCTCAGTCTGAGCACCTTGCTGACATTCTGTAAATCTTTACTGATGTTCGCCACACCTACCGCCGTATTAATAATAATGGGCCACAGGCAGCACAACAGTACGGTGACGGCGGAGGTCACAAAGGACTTACTGACCGCCGGATCCTCTGAGACATAAACAGCACTGACTACCATCGTCACAATGGGCAGCCATGCCAGTGGTGATACGGGTTTGAATACCTGCACTAATGGATTGAGTGCGTCATAAACGGCCTGACTTAAACCGGCAACAATACCGATGGGAATGGCGATTAACGCAGCAATCACGAAGCCGGTCATGACGGTAACAATGCTGGTGATGATCTGATCAAAGAAGGTTTCTTTGCCGGTATACGGACGAATACGCACTTCAGCATCCGGGTTTTTTTCTAACTTAGCGGCATTGCGTTTTTCCTGACGCTCATAAAAGGCGTCTTCTTTTTCGCGCGCTTCAAAGTGTTCTCC
>CACVAV010000152.1 GCA_902727945.1 uncultured Thiotrichaceae bacterium
GCTGCTTCCTGCTTGGCAGCCTCTTCCTCTACTTTAGCTTCTACGGCGGTAGCTTCCTCCGCAGCCTGAGTTACTTTTTCTTCCGCAGCTTGCGCTGCCTCCTGGACTTCAGTTTCATTCTTGCCACAACCACTCAACAAACCGAGGGTGAGGAAAAGTGCTGAAATGCTCACAGCGACTTTAATCATTTGTTAACTCCTGAATTTATAGATATATCAACGTTGGAATTCATTATTTTAAACGCAGTGAATTATAGTCCAGAAGGTGAGGAATTTATAGCTTAGTTTCGCTACAGTCCAAGCCAGCATTGAATTTAGTGGTAATCGCCAACCCCAGTGACATAGACTATTCCCACACAAAAGAATGCCTTAAAGGGATAGCTATGCAAAATAATCAGAATCTATGGATTGGCCTTTTAATAGGCAGCGGACTGACCGGCTTGCTGATATATGTACTTTCTCAACAGGCTAATCTTTTTGATGCAACACCGCCCATCACCAAAACAACTACACCTGTGATAGCGCCATTTGTTAAACCCGAACCACCTGCAACAACTAAAACAAAAACTACAGAACCACAGAGAATTGATCTACCCGGTCTACCGGAAAACCCACGTCTGCCCGAGAAAGAGTTAGCAAAACTGTCACCTGAAGAACGCGAAAAATACGAAAAAGTTCTGGCAACGTATCAGCAGGTAAGGGATCAAGTACTTAATCTACACCAGGAACGGGAACAACTTGAGCAACAGATGAACAGGATTATCGAAGAAAATACCACCATAGACCGGCAGTTAGATAAGATGCAAGGGGATCAGCAAGCCAAATGAAGCAATCGTTCATCGACCACACCCATTTTAAAGAATTAAAAAAGTGGGGAGGTGTGGCCAATATAATTTCCGGAATCGTCAGCTATGTTAGCGCTTGAGCACAGTCGCAGTACAAAACTTACCACTACTTTGCGGCTGACTTTCCATCGGATCCTGATGCTTGAGGTAAATCAGGCGTGACTTACTGTTAACGCAGAACTGTGTCGCCGGTCTATTACTACGGGTTTTAAGACCGTTAAGAATTTCACCACAAACAGCTTCACCATTAAACATGGTCTGTTTCAACCGGGCGTATGGAAATACACGCTGGGTATTATCAGGTAACGTCACCGTCATGTAGAGATAGCCCGGCCCATTAATTGTTTGCAGGTAGTGCAGGTTCTTTCCGTCCGTACATTTGGCTTCCCATTGCTGAGCAGAGGCAGCACCAGAACATAACAACAAAGACAGGGTTAGCAACCAACCTTTCTTCATGGAAGATCTCCTTTCTATTTTAGGGTTTGAGTAAAAGCTTTATGAGCAATACTAACAGACATGCCCGACAGTATCAGAATCATTGATAGTTTTTGAACTATTCCGTTGGTATAACTATTCCCGATTTTTTCTGATATGCCGAATCAGAAATCGTGATGGATGCAATTTACAGTAAAGACTCTTTTCTACCGGTAATGGTTCCCCATTAATTAGCGCAGCTAATAATGCTGTAGCCAAAGCACTGGTCGTCAAGCCACGCGAACCGAAGCCACCAGCGACATATAAACCTTCCACATAAGTCGCTGGCGGATAAACCTGATTCACCCTGCCATAACGCAAATCAGCATAATTATCAAAATAGCGCTCATTATCGGCTAACGGGCCGACATAGGGATAACGATCCGGTGTGGTCATGCGCAGGGCTGCATGGCTGCTCCCGACAGACCTTAATTGGCTGGCTAATTGAGGCAGGTGTTCATGCAACTGCTGCCAGTTTTGTTCATCAGACTGACCGGATAAAATCACACTCTCATTTTCCCGCTCAAAAGTCGCACCAAAGATATGCTGCTCATTAATAGCGGGTGTCATATAACCTTCATGCCCCAGTGTCACCTTGAGTGACCGTGTTATATCAGTGGATGCGGCATAACTGGTTTGGCCCCGCACCGGCACAAACGGCAAAGCCACCGCTTCAGTAAACCGCCGAATATCTTTACCGTTTGCAATAATAACCGCATCAGCAGGTGCTAAATCCTCATATTCACCACAAACAAGCCACTGCTCCCCAGCTTTTTTAAGCGTCAGTACACTGGTATCGGATAACACTTCAATATTTTCATGCCGCACCAATACCTCACAAAGACTCTGCGGATTAACCCAACCACCATCAGGAAAGTAACTGCCACCAAAATCTAAAGGCAAACCGGCCACCTGCCCCGCCTCCTCAGCGTTTAACAACCGGATAAAATCCGCAGGTAAATTCCGGTCACATAATGCCGCCCAGCGCTTCGCCTCACGCTCACTATGATTCAGCTGCAAGGCACCACAGGCATCCCACTGCAAATCATTATGGGCCTGCTTTAAACGCTGTAGCTGGCGATTAGCATACAAAAATGCTTGTCGGTAGAAACGTTCACCCCAGTCAAGGCGGGCTGTCATTTTGGGTGTTAACACACCCGCTTTATTACCGGAGGCCTCCTGTGCCAGCTCCGCATGACGTTCTAATAAACGCACTTTCCAACCACGCTCAGCTAATGCCCGGGCAGATTGGCACCCTGCTATGCCACCCCCAATAATCAAGGCGGTACGTTTATCATCCATAGTGCCTGTGTTTAAATTGTACGCTACCGGCAGACTGTACCAAGGCGATAGGGGATCAGTATGAACAGCCGGTTCAGGGTAATTCGCAATAAGCATCTCACGTTTACGCCCGAAACCTTTGCGCTTACTCACCACAAAACCCGCAGCCTGCAAATTACGCCGCACAGCACTGGCGGCAGTAAACGTCGCTAATGTGGTCTTCCCGGGCCGACTCAACGCAGCGATTTGGCGCATCAGTTTTTCACACCACATGGCCGGATTGCTCACCGGAGAAAATCCATCCAGATACCAGCAATCCACATCAGCCACGAGTTCTTCCAGGGCAACAACCACATCCATGAAACACAATGTTAAAGTGATTTGCCCGTCAGCCAATTTGATGGTATGCATCCCCGTCAATAACGGTGGGTAATTTTCAAGCAGTTCGTGTGCGTATTCCGCTAACTGCGGATATTGCTCCAACAATAGTCGTAAGCTTTCAGACTTAAGTGGGTGCTTTTCTATCGCCAGATAGTGCAAATGCTGATGACTGTGACCTTTTTTTAACCACTCATGCCATGTAACAAGGAAGTTAAGCCCGGTACCGAAACCCAGCTCGGCAATGACAAATTTCTCTACTCCCAACCAGTTTTCAGGTAATTGATTCCCTTCCAGAAAAACATAAGCAGACTCAGCAGAAGCGTCAAGCTTCGAGTGATAATAGTCATTAAAATCATTAGCATACAAACATTTATCTATATCCCAACCTAAACATGCAGGTGTAATTTCTTCCATAACTCTCATAATATTGACTGTCAGAGCGGAGCTACCCCTCTCTACTCATTCGATTTTATCGTTCGTTCAAAGGGAATAGCCCTATTTTTACAATAAACGGCTAAATCATTGTAAATAAAGAGGGAATACCGAAGATAAATTTAACTAATATTGCATAAAAAAGATAAGTTAGTATAGTGCCGCCACAACAGCAATATAACGCATAATTTGTTTTTTTCAGTATTATTAATTAGGATCATCACGGCCCTTCTACATATTGAGACAAATACTTCTGAATATTGAGACAAACAAGGGCTTAATTGCTTTAATTTTAAGCGTAATTGAGAGACGTATGTATATGAAAGTGAGTAAAACCAGACGATTTGGCTTCCAAATTGCTGTCGCTCTTATCGGAATTACACTGAGCGTTGCAGCACCAGCAGCCAGCAAACGGGGTTACACTCCAAAAACCTGTGATCAATACAGCCCACAGATTCTCCATAAAAAAGCGCTGCGCTACCGGCATATTATTCACTCAGCTTCCCACAAGTACGGTGTTAACGCCAACCTGATTAAAGCAGTGATTACCGCAGAAACATGCTTCCGCCTCAGAGCGCGATCTCACAAAGGCGCAGCTGGCCTGATGCAACTCATGCCCGCAACCGCTAAGCGCTGGGGTGTTACGAACCGCTACAATGTATCACAGAACATTCATGCCGGAACGCTTTACCTGAGTTGGCTGCTCCACCGCTATGGCGGCAGTGTGCGCCATGCTGTCGCTGCTTATAACTCCGGTGAAGGCACCGTTGATCGATACGGACTCGGTGTGCCATATCGCGAAACACAAAATTACATGCGCATGGTGATGAATGCCTACACCAAAATGAACGGTGGCCGTGCTCCTGAATTTATGCGTACAGGTGGCCTTAAGAAAGTTGGATTAAGAAAATCCAAACAATATGTTCGTGATGCCAGCCGACTACAGTCTGCTCAACAACTCCAGGCACGCATTGAACAGGAAGTGGATCAGAAAACAAAAAAGCGCTCCAAAACCAAAAAGAAACAGGTTTCACGTAAAAGCAGAAAAGCAAAACGCTTATTACCCAGCTGTATGACCGTATCGCGTAAACTACATAAGGCGACCACGCACAGCGACAGGCGTAAAACCCAAACCCGTACCTTCTACTATAAGGTGAAGAAAGGTGATTCTCTGGGTAAAATCATGAAGGCAACCGGCAAATCAACCACTACAATCAAGCGCTATAACAACATCAAGCGCAATCTGATCAAGCCCGGCCAGAAATTGAAGATCTCGGAATGCCGTTTGAAATAAGCTGCATCTGATAACAAAAAGGCCGGAGCAATGTGCCATTGCTCCGGCCTTTTTGTTTCTGCTAAACCCACTTAGATCATTAGATCAGGCAGTCTTCAACTTCCTATACTTAATCCGTTGCGGATTCAGTTCCTTGTCACCGTGACGACGTTTATAATCTTCCTCATAGTCACTGTAATTCCCTTCAAACCACTCCACATGCGACTCGCCTTCAAAGGCCAGAATATGCGTTGCAATCCGATCCAGGAACCAGCGATCATGCGAGATCACCACCGCACAACCCGGAAAATTCAGTAAAGCTTCTTCCAGTGCACGTAAGGTTTCCACATCCAAATCATTGGTCGGCTCATCGAGTAACAACAGATTACCACCGGATTTCAACAGCTTAGCCAGATGCACACGGTTACGTTCACCCCCGGACAAGTCCCCGACCCGCTTTTGCTGTGAGTCACCTTTAAAGTTGAAACGACCACAGTAAGCGCGGGAGTTAATCTGGTAACCGCCGACGGTAATAATATCCTGGCCATCAGACAGCTCTTCCCAGACTGTCTTGCTGCCATTCAGTGAATCACGCGACTGATCGACATAACCAATGTCTACTGACTCACCGACAATAAATTCACCGCTATCCGGCTGTTCCTCACCGGTAATCATGCGGAACAAGGTGGTCTTACCTGCGCCATTCGGGCCGATAATGCCGACGATACCGCCACGCGGCAGATCAAAATTCAGATTCTCATATAACAAACGCTCGCCGTATGACTTACTGATACCCTGGGCTTCAATGACCTTGTCACCCAGACGCGGACCGGGCGCAATATAAATTTCATTGGTCTCAGAACGTGTCTGGTAATCAGTGGATGACAGCTCTTCAAAACGCGCCATCCGCGCCTTACTTTTCGCCTGCCGCCCTTTTGGATTAGAGCGCACCCATTCCAATTCTTCTTTCATCGCTTTTAAGCGACCCTGCTCCGACTTTTTCTCCAGCGACATACGGTTTTCTTTTTGCTCCAGCCATGAGGAGTAGTTGCCTTCCCACGGAATGCCTTGCCCACGATCCAGTTCCAGAATCCAGCCAGCAACATTATCAAGGAAATAACGGTCATGCGTTACCGCCACCACGGTACCGGCGAAATCCTGTAGGAAGCGTTCCAACCAGGCAACTGATTCCGCATCCAGGTGGTTCGTCGGCTCATCGAGGATCAACATATCCGGCGAAGACAGCAATAAACGACACAGTGCGACGCGACGTTTCTCACCACCGGACAGCTTAGTCACATCAGCATCCCAAGGCGGAAGCCTTAGTGCATCCGCCGCCACTTCCAGCGTGTGTTCCAGATTCTGCACGTCGGAAGCCTGCAGGATATTCTCCAAACGCCCCTGTTCCGCCGCCAGCGCATCGAAGTCGGCATCAGGCTCAGCGTAGGCGGCATAGACCGCATCCAGCTTCTCCTGCGCTTCCTTGATAACAGACAAGCCCTCTTCCACATTGCCACGCACATCCTTATCCGGATTTAGCTGTGGTTCCTGTGCCAGATAACCGATATTGATACCGGGCTGCGGGCGGGCTTCACCGATAATTTCAGTATCCAGCCCGGCCATAATGCGCAGTAAGGTTGATTTACCTGCACCGTTATAACCAAGCACGCCGATTTTTGCACCGGGGAAAAAATTGAGATAGATGTCTTTGAGAATGTGTTTGTTCGGCGGGACAACTTTGCCAACGCCGTTCATGGTGTAAATGTATTGGGCCATGTGTTCAGAAATCCTTAGGTTTTTATTCGGGTATGGCAGTGATTATGCCGGAACCACGCTGCAATGTGCAGTCAGGATCATTATTTTTGATAGCCAGTCACCTTTTTTATTCGCTGTCTCTTAGACATTATTTCACTTTCTTGTATCCCTTAAAAGGGGGGTATGCGTTTACTATAAAACAGACAGTGCATACGCTTTTAGGGGATATGCAATGACATTAAAAAAAAACATACTGAATTACCCCTTCCATGATTTCATGTGACAATAAAGAAAGTATGCATGTAAAAGTTATCGAGAATCTTAAGCTTTAGACTCTCTGAATAGTGGGCTTTGCCTGCCAGAAAACTTACCCTGCTGCTTGTAACAAAAATAAACAGATAATTATAAGGATAAATTTCTATTCAATTATTAGAGGGAATATTAATGAACATCCAACCTACTGTATTTACCCGTTATGAGTCCAGCGCCCGTAG
>CACVAV010000153.1 GCA_902727945.1 uncultured Thiotrichaceae bacterium
CCTGTAGCATTCGAACCACACTGTACGCTGTGAAGATCATAAGCCGCCAACTCAGCAGCACTGCATGCAGTCGAACCACCACAGTCCGGACTTATCGCTGTAGAGCAGTCGATACTGACCCCACCACCCAGTCCGTCCGCAGTATTGTAATTCCCCGCCAGGACACCGGCACGATTACTGCGCATGCGCTCAAACAGCTCATGAATCATAAAAGAGGCTTGTTGTTTGTGTGTTGCGCCCTGTATCGACTTCAGGCTGGCTACCTGCAAACCGGCAAGGCTTAACAAACCCACTGAAAGGATCAGGGCTGCAATAAGAATTTCAATCAGTGTCAGACCGGATTGGTGGTGTAAGGAGTGATTTTTCATATTCTTTTTATAATTAGTAGCATTAATTATTATTATAACGAATATTTTGCTGAAATGAGCAATTAACGAAATACTACCGACTAAGGGATTTTTTTTCCGTACTAACGGTAAACAGTGGAAATATCAGACCAAAACTATCAATGAACACACCGGGAGTAAGGTGCATCTAGTGTTTCCTGTACGTCCCGTAGCCTGAGTAGTTGCTCCAGCTCCCTTCCGGTTTCACCCAACTCGGCACGATAGATAACCAGCCCGTCCAGCAACCGACGAGCTGTACTCAGCCGCTCTGCGTAAGATGATTTATCATGACTCCTGAAATAAGTTTGCATTCTGTTTCCATTGATTGCCGCCCTGCCATAAATATAGTACAGAATTACGTTTACGGCATTGGCTCACGATCATATTCCAGTGCGATACCTGCGGGTCTGATACCCTGAAATCGCCCGTCAGACCAAACCAACTGACCATTCACAATCGTCGCAGCGATCGTTGAGCGAAATTTATAACCATCGAATGGCGTCCAGCCACACCGGGACAAACTACTGCTGTGCGTCGCCACGCCCCCCTTACTAACATCCACCAATACCAGATCGGCCCAGTAGCCCTCACGAATATAACCACGTTGATGAATATTAAAAATGTCAGCCGGTGCATGACTGGTTTTCTGAGCGATCAACTCCATCGGAAAAATACCGTCGTGGTAATTTTCCAGCAATGTCAGCAAAGTATATTGCACCATTGGAATGCCGGACGGTATTTCAAAATAACTGCGGTTTTGTTTTTGCTCCAGACTATGAGGAGCATGGCCGCTACCGACAACATCCAGATGCCCGTCCAACAAACCCTGTATCAGGCCAGCCCTGTCTTCAGCGGTCTTAATAGCCGGGTCATATTTAATGAGTGCACCATACGTTGCATAGTCTTCTTCGCTAAAATGCAGATGTTGCGGACAGACTTCCGCTGTGATTCTTTTCTCAGACAAGACAGCATCAGACAGCAACTCTACCTGTGCTGCGGTGGAAACATGCATCAGGTGCAAGCGGGTTTCATATTGTTTTGCCAGCCCCAGCGCCAGCTCGGTAGAGATCACGCACGCTGCTTCGCTACGAATAGTAGGATGAAATTCAAGCGGAACCCGGTCAGCATAAATACTGCGGTAGCTTTCTTCATTCTCAAGAATGGTCGGCATATCTTCACAATGTGCTGCAACAATCAGTGAAGAGTCCCTGAAAACACACTCTACACTTTCCATGTCATCCAGCAAACGGGCATCGTTTTCAATATTGCAACCCAGATAGACATTCACGCCACAGGCTAAACGGGGGTCTAATGTTTTGATCAGCTCCAGATTATCTCTGGCCGCGCCAAGATAAAATCCAAAGTTAGCACTGGAGCGTCCCTGCGCCCGCTGCTTTTTATCTTCCAGCGCCTGAAGTGTTCGTGTGCCGCTGACCAGATCGGGTGAGTCCAGAAAGCTGGTCACGCCACCCGCCACCGCCGCAGAACTTTCTGAAGCCATATCTGCAATTAACGTCCTTCCCGGTTCGCGGAAATGAACATAATTATCAATCATACCGGGTAATAAAAACTTACCGGCTGCATCAATAATCTGGGAATTTTTAAGACCGGTTGCAGAGACAGAACCGATAGCTGAAATGCGTCCCTGCTCAATCAGTACATCACCTTCAATGATGCAGCCCTCATTCACAATCTGCGCATTACAAATTAACAAACGTTCCAAAACAACTCCCTGTCAACACATGGTCCTAACTGAGGCGATTCAGAATCATAAAAGTACAATCATACGGGTTTTTATCATCAGCAGCACGCTCATCGACAAAAGACTGCTGCCATTTCAAATGATCATATCGGGGAAACCAACTATCGCCATCCACACTCGCATGAATAAGCGTAATATACAATCGGTCAGCTTGCGGAAGAAAATGCGAATAAATTTGTGCACCACCAATAATCATCACTTCATCGCTATCTTTAACCAGGCTCAATGCCTGATCAGGCGAGTCGGCCAACGCTGCACCATTATTATCTAAGTCATTGTTTCGACTAATAATAATGTTTTTCCGGCCAGGTAATGGCTTTGAGCCGATAGACTGCCAGGTTTTACGCCCCATGAGTATTGGCTTATTGAGTGTGTTGCGCTTAAACCAGGCAAAATCAGCTGGCAAGTGCCAAGGCATATCACCATCGCAGCCAATCACCCGTTCAGGTGTCATGGCTGCGATCATTGAAATCATCTGCCCGGCCTATTTGATGACCCGAAGCGAAGGACGCTTCCGGGGTGGTGGCTTATCATCGTGACCACCCTCATCTGCATCAGCCGGATCCGTTTCATCAGATGACTTAGTGGCTGAAATATCACTAACGGCACTTAATGCCGGAGCGGATACTGCTTTTAGTCCGCCACTTTGAGCGGCAGCAGGTGCAGATTCAGTGCCGTCATATTCATCAGCAGAAAAGCTAACGCCTTCAGTGGGTGCCTCACGTGCATATAAAGCCTCAATGGAGTACATCGGACAGTAAATATAAAATGACACACCGCCAAAACGGGCACTAAAACTCAGCGCCTCGTTATCCACCATAAAATCCTGAATAGCTGACGGGCTAATATTCAGGACAATCTTGCCATCGTTAACGTGCTGGCGTGGCACATTAACGTCTTCAGCCTCAGCATTTACCAGAATATGCGGTGTCATATTGTTATCCACGATCCAGTCATAGAATGCACGCAACAGATAAGGGCGCTTGGGACTCATATCACTCATGGGCGAATAGCCTTTTCCATCTTACTGAGAGAAGCCTGGAAGCCCTCGCGTGAAAAAACACGATCCATGTATTGCAGGATGGGCTTACCTGCTTTTTCAGGGACATCAATGCCATACTTAGGTAAACGCCACAAGACCGGCGCGATTGTACAATCGACCAAGGTATAATCATCACTCAGAAAATAAGGCTTGATGGCAAATACTTCAGCGGCACCCAATACACTTTCACGCAGAATAGCCCGCGCGGGCGCTGAACGTTTGTCATCACCACTCTCAATATCTTCAACTAAAGAGAACCAGTCTCTTTCAATGCGGTACAACGCCAGCCGTGAATGCGCACGGGTAACCGGATCAACCGGCATCAACGGCGGATGAGGAAAACGCTCATCCAGATACTCCATAATAATACGGGCATCGTACAACACCAGGTCACGATCAATCAGTGTGGGCGTCGTATTATAGGGATTCAGTTCAGCCAGATCCTCTGGCTTATCATCCGGATTAACATTCAGAATATCTACAGTAATATCCTTTTCCGCTAACACGATTCGCACACGATGACTATCGGCGCAATCTTGCGAGGAAAAAAGGGTCATAACAGAACGTCGACTGGAAATAGAAGCCATAATTAAGGAAAAACTCTCGCTGTACAAATAAAAAGGCTACCCCGCTGAAAATCAGCAAAGTAGCCTTGTGAGGTTATACTAAAAAGGAATTAATGAACATCCTTCCAGTATTCTTTCTTCAGGAAGTACGCAATGATACCGAAGAGCACCAGGAACAATAGCACCCAGACACCAATACTCTTGCGATGCAGTTGCGCAGGTTCAGCCACATAAACCAGGAAGTTAGTAATATCACGTACTACCTGATCGTACTCAGCGGGCGACTTGGAACCCTGCTCCACCAATTTCAGTTCTTTAGTCACGTGACCATGACCATCATCGTGTGTTTCTGCTTCCTGCCAACCCTGTAATTCCCACAATACATGAGGCATACCAGCGTTTTCAAACACCGTATTATTGACGCCTAACGGGCGGGAAGGATCAACATAGAATGCTTTCAAAAAGCTATAAATCCAGTCTTCACCACGTGAACGGCCCACCAATGATAAATCCGGGGGTGCTGCACCAAAGGCAACCTCACCGTATTTACTGGTCATACCATTTTTCATCAGCTCACCGACTTTGGTAGGATTACCCTCAGTACGGGTGAAAATCAGATTATCTCTCACCTGATCATCCGTTAACCCCAGATCAAGCGCAACCCGGTTATAACGGCTGAAAGCAGCGGAGTGACAACCCATGCAATAGTTAACGAAATACTTCGCGCCCCGTTGCAGGCTGGACTTGTCATGGAGATTAACATTAGCCTTTTCCAATTCCGCACCACCACCGGCTGCCATCGCACCAGAAAACGGTAATACAGCAGCACTGAGGGCAAACATTACACTTACAATAAATTTTTTCATGTTGTCAGGCCTCATCCTGTAACCCGGTCAGGAACTGCTTTCTCTTCGTTAAAGCGTGGCTTGAATGCCGGCAGTAACAAAGTTAATCCTAAATAAATCACAATTAACGGAAACTGTTTAATCAGTTGCGATGCTTCATCTGCTGCTTCTGCATTGTAACGGAATACAATGTCATACAAGATAACAATACCCAGCAGGATACCAAACCACTTCACATAGTTGATCTGTTTCGGGTAGCTATGCAGCCACAAGACAACGAAGAACAGGAAGTAAATCTGCGTCATCCGTGTGCCTAATTCTTTGTATACCGGCGTCACAGCTTCAACACCCATCCAACCCAGGATTACAAATACCAATGCAAACAAAAGAAGATTCATCTTGTGCGCAAGGTTACGGTAGCGCCACGATTTAACCGGGTTACGATCTAACCAGGGCAGGAAGAACAATACGATAATCGCAGCAAACATAGCTACTGTGCCCCACCACGGGTCAGGAATCGCACGTAGTACGGTATAGAAAGGTGTGAAGTACCAGACAGGCGCAATATGCTCAGGTGTCTTCAGTGCATTTGCAGGTTCAAAGTTAGGTTTCTCAAGGAAGTACCCACCCATCTCCGGTGCAAAGAAAACAATAGCAAAGAAACCAAACAGGAATACCACCAAGCCCACAATATCTTTTACTGTGTAGTAAGGGTGGAAAGGAATACCATCTTTAGGCGCAGTATCACTCCAGCGGTTACCTTTGGGGCCTTGTTTAATCTCAACACCATCAGGATTATTAGAACCCACGGTATGCAAAGCAACCATGTGTACAAACACCAATGCAGGCAAAATCAGTGACGGGATAAAGAAGTGCAGCGCAAAGAAGCGGTTCAGCGTCGCATCACCCAGCACGAAATCACCACGAATCCAGATCGACAAATCATTGCCCACCACAGGAATCGTATTGAACAGGTTAATGATTACCTGTGCACCCCAATAAGACATTTGTCCCCATGGTAACAGGTAGCCCATAAATGCAGTCGCCATCAGCGCCACATAAATAACCATTCCGATCAGCCACAGCAACTCACGTTTACCTTTATAAGAACCGTATATTAAGGCGCGGAACATGTGCAGATAGACGACCACAAAGAAGGCTGAAGCACCGGTAGAGTGCATATAGCGGATAAACCAGCCACCCGGCACATCACGCATGATGTATTCTACTGAGGCAAAGGCCAGCGCCGCATCAGGTTTATAGTGAAAAGCCAGAAACAAACCAGAGAAAATCTGGATCGCCAGTACCACCATGGCCAATGAGCCAAAGAAATACCAGAAGTTAAAGTTTTTTGGCGCGTAATATTGCGCCACATGGTAATTCCAGGTTTCCATCGCAGGGAAGCGGTCTTCGACCCACCCCAGAAAGCCTGTGTAATTATGTTCAGGACGGTCAGCCATTATGCAGTTCCTCCATCTTCACCAATTAACAAGGTTGCATCATCCATAAAGTAATACGGAGGCACTTCCAGGTTAGTACCCGCCGGGACATTTTTGTAGACACGTCCGGCCATATCGAAGCGTGAACCGTGACAGGCACAATACCAGCCACCTTTCCAATCAGCACCCAGATCAGCAGGCGCTACTTCAGGACGATAAGTCGGCGAACAACCCAAATGCGTACAAATACCCACCAAAACCAAATATTGCGGATTTCGTGAACGGTGTGGGTTTTTAGCATACTCAGGTTGCTGCGAGAGAATATCCGAAGCCGGATCTTTTAAACGATTGTCCAGCCCCGGCAAATCTGCCAGCATCTGATCAGTACGATTCACTACCCAAACGGGTTTACCTTGCCAGACAGTTTTTAACTGCTGTCCGGGTTCTGCTTTACTGACATTGAATTCTACCGGTGCACCGGCTGCAAGAGCACGTGCACTGGGAGACATCGATGAAAGAAAAGTAGTTGCAACCGCTGCCGCTCCTCCTGCGCCAACTACCGAGGTAGCCGCGACCAGGAACCGGCGACGGTTTTTATCTACTCCAGAATTTGCCATCGTTAGCTCACTCCCAAAATAATCAAAACTGGTGCCATTTCCTGCTTTACACCGTAGATATAACAGCAGGAAACAAAAATCATTTGTAACGTTTATAACGCTGCATGCCATTACATGCTCAGCCACATCTCAGATAGCCACTGTTCAGCTCCGGACACAGCATTTCTCATCAGGTCTATTAGCAAACCCTGAAAAACCCGTAAGAATGTCTGACTTACACGCTAAAATCAAGCAGATTAAACAAAATCAAGCCCTGCTCATTTGAACACTGGC
>CACVAV010000154.1 GCA_902727945.1 uncultured Thiotrichaceae bacterium
GCATCAGAGTAGTAAGGGTAGGTTGCGTTGTAACGGAAGAACACGTTGAAATCAGGTACTTCGCGCTTGTCACCTTTCTCATACTCAAAGGTGCCGGTCATAGAGTTTGCGATTACTTCAGCGTCAGCACCCACATACTCGGGTTTAGCCAAAATTTTCACCGCTTCCATGCGGTTAGCATTGTTATCAGCATCCAGCCATTCGCCAGCGCGGATCAGTGCTTTAACAAGACGTGCTGTAGTATTCGGGTATTTATCGGTGAACGCTTTATTCAGGCCAAAGACTTTCTCAGGGTTATTTTTCCAGATTTCATAATCCGTAATTACCGGAACACCAATACCTTTGAATACAGCCTGCTGGTTCCATGGTTCACCGACGCAATAGCCGTAGATCGTGCCTGCTTCCATGGTGGCTGGCATTTGTGGTGGTGGAGTGACAGATAACAATGCATCCGCATCAATTTGTCCGCTGGTGTCGTCTTTATGGGGTGCGTAATAACCTGGATGGATACCACCGGACGCTAGCCAGTAACGCAACTCATAGTTGTGCGTAGAGACAGGGAATACCATGCCCATATTGAAAGGCTTGCCTTCCGCTTTGTATTCGTCAACTACTGGCTTTAGTGCATCGGCTTTGATGGGGTGAACCGGCTTGCCATCTTCAACAGGCACGTGTTCCTTCATCTTTTCCCAGATAGTGTTAGATACCGTAATGCCGTTACCATTTAAATCCATAGAGAACGGTGTGACGATATGTGCTTTTGTGCCGTAGCCAATCGTTGCCGCCAGCGGCTGGCCTGCCAACATGTGCGCGCCGTCTAACTGACCGTCGATGACACCATCTAATAATACTTTCCAGTTTGCCTGTGCTTCTAACTGCACATACAAGCCTTCGTCTTCAAAAAAGCCTTTTTCATAAGCAATGGCCAAAGGGGCCATATCTGTCAGTTTGATAAAGCCGAATTTCAAGTCTTCTTTTTCTGGCTCACCAATTTCTGCATAAGCAGTTGTGCAAAGAGCCATGCTGCTTCCAATAGCAAGCGTTAACGCGAGTACTGTTTTTTTAATAAAAGTCCGACGGCTTTGTAGTCCAATTTTGCTCATGATTAAAACCTTTCCATTTCCCAAAAATAAAAAACCCCGATACCTATTCGCCCGGAGGAGGAGGGAGCGAATAAGTACCGGGGCATCATTACCCATGATATTGTTGTTTAACCAGCACCCACTTGCCTGGAGGAGGAGGATAGGCAGGCAAGCACCGGTAAAACT
>CACVAV010000155.1 GCA_902727945.1 uncultured Thiotrichaceae bacterium
CCGCTGGTGCCACTGGATGGTGGTCGCTTCGCAACATCTGATCTGAATGATCTGTATCGCCGTGTTATTAACCGTAATAACCGCCTGAAGCGCCTTTTGGAACTGAACGCACCTGACATCATTGTACGCAATGAAAAGCGTATGTTGCAGGAATCTGCAGATGCACTGTTAGATAACGGTCGTCGTGGTCGTGCGATTACCGGCTCTAATAAGCGCCCGCTGAAATCGTTGTCTGATATGATTAAAGGTAAGCAGGGTCGTTTCCGTCAGAATCTTCTGGGTAAACGTGTTGATTACTCAGGTCGTTCGGTGATTGTGGTTGGCCCGACCTTGCGTTTGCATCAATGTGGCCTGCCCAAGAAGATGGCGCTTGAGTTATTCAAGCCGTTTATTTTCGGCAAACTGCAGCGTCGTGGTTTGGCAACAACGATCAAAGCAGCGAAAAAACTGGTTGAGCGCGAAACAGCAGAAGTTTGGGATATTCTGGCGGAAGTTATCCGCGAACATCCGGTTATGCTTAACCGTGCGCCGACACTTCACAGATTGGGTATTCAGGCATTTGAGCCTCAGTTGATTGAAGGTAAGGCGATCCAGTTGCACCCGTTGGTGTGTGCCGCGTTTAACGCTGACTTCGATGGTGATCAGATGGCGGTGCACGTGCCATTGTCACTGGAAGCACAGCTGGAAGCGCGTAGCCTGATGATGTCGACAAACAATGTATTGTCGCCGGCTAACGGTGATCCGATTATCGTACCTTCTCAGGATGTTGTACTTGGTTTGTACTACATGACCCGTGAAGCTATCGGTGCGAAGGGTGAGGGAATGGTATTCTCCGGCCCGCAGGAAGCGCAGCGTGCTTATGAAACCGGTCATGCGTCATTACATGCGAAGGTCAAGGTGCGCATTACGGATCATGTTAAAGATGAAGATAATGATGATCCTGCTGCTGAGCTGATTTCACGCACCCGCTTGGTAGAGACAACGGTAGGTCGTTCAATTCTGACCAGTATTATGCCTAAAGGTCTGCCTTATGAGCTGTTCAACCAGACACTGAAAAAGAAAGCGATCTCTCGTTTGCTGGATGCGGCTTATCGCTCTGTGGGAATGAAAGAGTCCGTTGTCTTTGCTGATCATCTTATGTATACGGGTTATCGTTACTCTACCCGTGCGGGTGTTTCATTCTGTGCGGATGACATGATTATTCCGGAGAAGAAGATAGAATTACTGTCTGCTGCGGAAGAGGATGTTAAAGAGATTCAGCGTCAGTTTGAAGGTGGTCTGGTTACTCAGGGTGAACGCTACAATAAAGTAGTTGATATCTGGGCGCGTACCAATGACCTTGTTGCTAAGGCGATGATGGATAAGATTGGTAGCGAGACGGTTACCGATGCTGAGGGTAATCCGGTTCTGGATGATGCCGGGAATGAAGTTGAGCAGGAGTCATTTAACTCAATCTATATGATGGCCGACTCCGGTGCACGTGGTTCCCCGGCTCAGATTCGTCAGTTGGCAGGTATGCGTGGTTTGATGGCCAAGCCGGATGGTTCGATCATCGAAACGCCGATTACCTCTAACTTCCGTGAGGGGCTGACGGTTCTTCAGTACTTTATTTCCACGCACGGTGCGCGGAAAGGTTTGGCTGATACAGCACTTAAAACGGCAAACTCCGGTTATCTGACGCGTCGTTTGGTGGATGTGGCTCAGGATATGGCAGTTGTGCTGGATGATTGTGGCACCAGTCGCGGTATGCTGATGCGCCCTATCATCGAAGGCGGTGATGTGGTTGAAGGTCTGGCCAAGCGTGTGCTGGGCCGCGTTATCGCGCAGGACGTTTTGCGTGATGATGAAGTCGTGGTTCCTGCGGGCACCTTGGTGGATGAGTATTGGGTAAATGAAATTGATCGTTTGGCGATTGATGAACTGGTAGTTCGCTCTGCTATTACCTGTGAAGCTAACTATGGTGTTTGTCGTCAGTGTTACGGGCGTGATTTGGCGCGTGGTCACCTGGTGTGTAAGGGTGAGTCTGTCGGTGTTATTGCGGCCCAGTCCATTGGTGAGCCGGGTACTCAGCTGACGATGCGTACTTTCCATATTGGTGGTGCGGCGAGCCGGTCAGCTGCAGAAAGCGGTATTGCCGTTAAGTCAACCGGCAAAGTGAACCTGATTAACGTTAAAACGGTAACGAATGCTCAGGGTAACCTGGTGGCGGTTTCCCGTTCCGGTGAATTGAGCGTAGTTGACGGTAACGGGCGTGAGCGTGAGCGCTATAAGCTGCCATACGGTGCTACTTTGATGGTTGCCAGTGGTGAGTCGATTGATGCTGGTCAGAAAGTGGCTCAATGGGATCCGCATACGCATCCGATTATTTCGGAAGTATCCGGTCGTATCGAGTTTCTGGACTTTAATGATAACGTCACTGTTCAGACCAAAGTGGATGAAATCACCGGATTGTCTTCGATTGAAGTCATGGATCCGAAAGCTCGTCCGAGTTCGGGGCGTGATTTGCGTCCGACGGTGCGTTTATTAGATGAGAACGGTGAGAGTATTTTCTTTGAAAATACCAAGATTCCTGTTCAATATCCATTGCCAGCGGGTGCGCTGGTGACCACGACTAATGGTGCCGATGTGGGCGTCGGTGATGTAGTGGCGCGCTTGCCACAGGCATCATCGAAGACCCGTGATATTACAGGTGGTTTGCCACGTGTTGCTGACTTGTTTGAGGCGCGTAAGCCGAAAGATGGTGCAATCCTGGCTGAGAAAACCGGTACGATCTCATTCGGTAAAGAGACAAAGGGTAAGCAGCGTATTGTTATCACTGGTGAAGATGGTGAAGCGTACGAAGAGTTGATTCCTAAGTGGCGTATGCTGGATGTGTTTGAGGGTGAGAAAGTGACCCAGGGTGAGGTTATCGCTGATGGCGAGCCGCACCCACATGATATCCTGCGTCTGTTAGGGGCGACTGCTCTGGCTGAATATCTGGTTAAGGAAATTCAGGATGTTTATCGTCTGCAGGGTGTAGGTATCAATGATAAGCACATTGAGGTGATCGTTCGCCAGATGATGCGTAAAGTTGACATCTATGACGCAGGTGATAGTGAGCAGTTCCTGCGTGGTGAGCAAACCGATTTCTGGCGCGTGATTGAAGAGAATAAGACGCTACAGGCAGCGGGTAAATTACCGATTAAGTTCATTCGTGTGCTGATGGGTATTACTAAAGCTTCTTTGGTGACTGATTCATTTGTATCGGCGGCTTCCTTCCAGGAAACAACGCGGGTGCTAACTGATGCTGCTGTGCGTGGTGCACGTGATGAATTGCGTGGTCTGAAAGAGAACGTTATCGTAGGGCGTTTGATTCCTGCCGGTACCGGTCTTGCTTACCATGAGAAGCGACGTCGTGAACGTAATCCGTTTCAATTGGAGGATGCGTTTGCAGCCGGGCAGCCTGGCGTTGAAATCACCCCGGCTTTGGCGGTGGAAGAAGCGCCTGCGGTTGAGTCGGTGGCCTCAGGTACTGAATAAAAGTGCTAAATAAGCATTTAGTTCTTTGATAACAACAGGGCGATTTTTCGCCCTGTTGTCTTTGTGGATCGTTAGTATTATGGCTAATAAGCCGACATGATGATTTTGCAGGGAAGATATTGACAACAAAGGCAAACATGCCTTGACAGATGCTTAGCGCATCCCTAAAATCTTGCGACCTTTAATAGGCCGGTGATACTGGTCTGTTGTTCTTATGGGGATTGCAAATCATACATTTCCTCATGCAGGTTACTGTGGAAGTCATAGACTTCTATGCTTGGGGTGAAGTTTTTTCAGGCCCATTACGGAGAATTTTTTTTAATGGCAACGATTAACCAGTTGGTGCGCAAGCCGCGCAAACGCAAAGCTGAAAAGAGCAACGTACCCGCGTTGGAGGCTTGTCCGCAGCGTCGTGGTGTTTGTACCCGTGTTTATACAACTACGCCTAAAAAGCCTAACTCGGCTTTACGTAAGGTTGCACGTGTACGTTTAACTAATGGCTTTGAAGTCACTAGTTATATTGGTGGTGAAGGACATAATCTTCAGGAACACTCAGTGGTTCTGATTCGTGGTGGTCGTGTAAAAGATCTGCCGGGTGTTCGTTATCACACTGTTCGCGGTAGCCTTGATACTCAGGGTGTTAAAGACCGTAGACAGGGTCGTTCCAAGTATGGCGCCAAGCGTCCTAAAAGCTAATTGAGTTGAGAATCTAGAAATGCCTAGAAGAAGAGAAGTCCCCAAACGCGAAATTTTGCCTGATCCGAAGTTCGGAAGCGAAATGCTGAGCAAGTTCATGAATGCTGTAATGAAAGATGGCAAGAAAGCTGTTGCTGAAAAAATCATTTACGGTGCGCTTGAAGAAATCAGTCAAAAGAAAGGTGGTGATGGCCTGTCTGTACTGAATGATGCGCTGGAAAATGCGCGTCCTTCAGTGGAAGTTAAGGCACGCCGTGTGGGTGGTGCAACTTACCAGGTGCCGGTTGAAGTGCGTCAGTCCCGCCAGAATGCATTGGCTATGCGCTGGTTGATTGATGCTGCGCGTAAGCGTGGTGAAAAGTCGATGGCACGTAAACTGGCTGGCGAATTGATTGATGCTGCTGAGAAGCGTGGTTCTGCTGTGAAAAAGCGTGAAGATACGCATCGCATGGCTGAAGCAAACAAGGCATTTGCTCACTTCCGCTGGTAAGTAGTAGCTAACAGGATAATACTCGTGGCACGCACAACTCCTATTGAGCAGTATCGTAACGTCGGCATCATGGCACACATTGATGCAGGCAAAACAACGACCACTGAAAGGATTTTGTTTTACACGGGTATTTCGCACAAAATTGGTGAGGTTCATGATGGTGCGGCCGTTATGGACTGGATGGAGCAGGAACAAGAGCGCGGGATAACTATTACGTCCGCTGCTACTACTTGTTTCTGGTCCGGAATGGATCAGCAATTTGACAAGCATCACATCAATATTATTGATACCCCGGGACATGTCGACTTCACCATTGAGGTTGAAAGATCGTTACGTGTATTGGATGGTGCTGTTGCGGTATTTTGTGCGGTAGGTGGTGTGGAACCACAATCGGAAACGGTTTGGCGTCAGGCAAATAAGTATGGCGTTCCGCGAATAGCTTTCGTCAATAAAATGGATCGGATCGGCGCAGACTTTTTGCGTGTGGTTGATCAGATTGAAGAGCGTTTGGGGTCTAATCCGGTTCCGCTTCAGTTGCCTATTGGTGCTGAAGATGATTTTAAAGGTGTGGTCGATTTGGTGCGCATGCAGGCTATCTTCTGGGATGAAGGTAACATGGGTGCAACTTATACGGCTGAGCCTGTGCCTGCGGACATGCAGGATGAGTGTCAGGAATGGCGCGAAAAAATGGTTGAAGCTGCGGCTGAGGCTAATGATGATTTGATGAATGAATACCTTGAGAATGGTGAGTTGACAGTTGATGCTATTTATCAGGGTTTGCGTCTGCGGGCGCTGTCGGGTGAAGTTGTTCCGGTGTTGTGTGGTTCTGCCTTTAAAAATAAAGGTGTTCAGGCGATGTTGGATGCGATAGTGCGTTATATGCCTTCGCCTTTGGATGTCCCTGCCATTACTGGCGTAAAAGATGATGCGGCTGAAACAGCTGATGAGCGTCATGCTTCTGACAGCGAGCCTTTTGCAGCATTGGCGTTCAAGGTGGCTACTGATCCCTTTGTTGGTACACTGATATTCTTCCGTGTTTATTCCGGCGTGCTGAAAACCGGCGATACTGTTTATAACGCAGTTAAGGGTAAGCGTGAGCGAATTGGCCGTATTATGCAGATGCATGCCAATTCACGTGATGAAGTTCAGGAAGTGCGTGCGGGTGACATCGCAGCAGCAGTCGGTCTGAAAGATGTGACGACGGGTGAAACCTTGTCTGCTTTGGATTCTGTTATCACACTTGAACGTATGGATTTTCCTGAGCCGGTGATTTCTGTGGCAGTAGAGCCGCGTTCACAGGCTGATCAGGAAAAAATGGGGCTGGCACTGGGTAAATTAGCTCAGGAAGATCCCTCGTTCCGCATTCATACAGATCAGGAGTCGGGTCAGATAATTATTTCCGGAATGGGTGAGCTGCATCTGGATATTATCGTTGACCGGATGAAACGGGAATTTAAAGTCGGATGCAACGTTGGTGCGCCACAAGTGGCTTACCGGGAGACCATTCGCAGTACAACTGAGATTGAAGGAAAATTCATTCGTCAGACTGGTGGTAAAGGTCAGTATGGTCATGTTTGGCTGCGTCTTGAGCCGTTACCTGAGGGTGGTGGCTATGAATTCGAAGATGCGGTCGTTGGCGGTGCGATACCAAGAGAATTTATTCCCTCGGTTGATAAAGGTATCCGGGAGCAGATGTCCGGTGGTGTTCTGGCTGGTTATCCTCTGGTTGATATGAAAGCCACTTTGTACGATGGTTCATTCCATGATGTTGATTCTAATGAGATGGCTTTCAGAATTGCGGCAGTCATGGCGGTGCGTGATGGTGTCATGCAGGCTGATGCAGTGTTGCTTGAGCCGATGATGAAAGTTGAAGTAGTAACACCGGAAGATTATATGGGCGATGTGATGGGTGATCTGACACGTCGTCGGGGGATTGTTCAGGGTATGGACGATTCGCCAGCTGGAAAAATTATACGTGCGGAAGTGCCATTGGGTGAAATGTTTGGTTATGCAACTGCTGTTAGATCAGCAACGCAGGGTCGTGCATCTTATTCAATGGAGTTCGCTAAATACGCGGAAGCACCTGCAAGTGTATTGCAGGCAATTTTGAAAAGAAGGTAAATTGCAATGGCAAAGGCAAAATTTGAGCGTGACAAACTGCACGTGAATGT
>CACVAV010000156.1 GCA_902727945.1 uncultured Thiotrichaceae bacterium
TCATCGCTCAATTGCGGCATAGCGGGCATCAAACCGAATTTTCTGACCGCACCGGGCATCAGCACATCCTTTTCATCCGGTGCTTTCACCCAGCTTTTAACACGCTGGATAAAATCATCACGTTCAGGGTATACGCCAATCACATGGCCTTTAACTGCGAAAATCGGAGGTGCTATCGTTGCTCTTCCTTCTGCAACATGGCAGACCATACAGGCTGACTGATAGACCTTCAAACCAGGGTGCATGACCTCTTCGGACGCTGAAAGATGAGTGCTAACCAGTAGTGCAGGTAGGGTTAAAATGGTGGAGAGAACGGTGGTTTTTGTTAGTGACTTCATTTTTGCCTTTTATGTTTTATGTTAGGTGCATAATATATTAGTATATAATCTAACTCTAATACAAAGCATACCTAAAAAGAGATAATTTTATAAGCAATGCTTACCATTAATCATATTGAGGGTAGCTCAATTGCATAACTTCCAAACAGATTCATTCTATAGCTTTGTTCTTTTACGGCCTTTCAATAAGAACAAAGCAACCCAGCGCCCGAATCTAAGCACAGGATAAAGGCATTTTGCTAAGCTGCGATTGCCAAAAAACCAATGATTCAACTTGAGTATCGGATCTGGCTGTTGTGTTGTCAGCGCCAATATATGCATAGCTTCAGCGCCATGATGGATTTTCCCGTCTAAGCGAAATACAAAGCCCTGCTCCAGATCCAGCCCAAGGTCACGGAATTCCTGTGCACTGGCCTGATCTTCCCGGAGAGAAATGATGTCAAACTGCCCTAACCGATCCCGTGCTTTTATCAGCTCAGAATAGCGGGCGCAAAACGGGCATTCGCCGTCATAAAAAAGTGCATTGGGTTTCATAACGACCATTGTCCCCTGCCTTCAATTGGTTCATCACATACTTTACCTTTCCAGACGAAAGTAGTCGCATCAGGCCATGTGATTTCTACGTCAATCTTCGGCACATACTTAGCTTCTACGGGGTAGCGTTTAAATGATTTGATAGTAATCAGCAGATACGTTTTTTTACCAACCGCATCCGGATTATCCTGATAGAACCCGGCAATACTTTCTGCTGATAAAGGCCGACAAGGCATAACAAAATTCCAGTTAGCCACCGCAAAGTCGGGTTTACTTCGCCATTGCTGCTGATCCTCAAAGCCCTCAACATGAGCATTTAAACGAAAACGGGGTGTCGGGTGGGTATACATGCCGTAGCCGCCCAGCTTCCACTGATTAAGATGGTT
>CACVAV010000157.1 GCA_902727945.1 uncultured Thiotrichaceae bacterium
ACAAAAATCCGCTTTGTCCCTGTGTTCAAATTCACCCGTAGGATCAACATAAATAGTCGCACTGCCAGCTGCACGTCCGGTATCAAGATCAAATAAATGATCACCGACCATGACACTTTCTTCCGGCGTACCGCCCCAGGCGTTTAACAAGCGGTGAATGCCTGCCGGGTCAGGTTTTGGTGGTACGCAGTTGCGGCTGATCAGATTATTGTCTTCAAAGAAACCGTTCAGTCCGGCAGCTTCCAGCGTCGCATAGATATTAATCCTATTATTGCGGGTCAGAATGCCCAACTGATGACCTTTCGCAGTTAAAGCTTCCAGTAGTTCAGCAGCCCCGTCAGCCGGTTTTGACCGGGCGGCAATATCCAGCTCAATCATGTCCAGTTGCTTATGCAAGCGTCGTGCTTCCATTTTGGGGTAAATGGCGATTTGTTCCAGAATGGGTTTGCCTTCCGGTAATCCGAGTTCTTTCCGGATAGCATCGAAGTCATGCACTGCCAAAGTCAGTGTGCCATCCATGTCAAAAATCCAGTATTTTCGTTCCAGTAGCTGTTGAATTTCCATGTGGGGAATTTACGGGGAGTTACTTTTAAAAGCAAATAGAAGCAGCGGAACAGGTGTATTCTGTGATAAATTTTGTCTTAGCTCCATGTAAAATAAACGAATTATTTATTTACTCATTGTGTAACGGAGAAAACTAATGGCAACTATTTTAACATTGATCAGCTTACTGATTATTTTTATGGGGGGTATGATGATCTATCGCCCGAAAGCAATCCCGGATATAGCCAGGCTGTATGTTGATGAGACGGCTTTTCAGGTTTATGCCTCAATCGGACGTATTCTGTTGGGTATTGCATTGGTGAGGTACGCTGATTATTCCCGCTTACCCATGCTGGTGACTATTCTGGGTACTGCCAGTTTGTTGAGTGGTATTGCCTTCCTGTTTCTGTCGCCGGAAAAATTCCGTGACTTTATTCGTACCATGCTATTCAAAGTTGATGATTTAGGCATTATTCCGGGCATTGTCGTCACCATCGTTGGTTTGATCCTGCTGTACGCCGTTGGGTGATCAGGCACTCTGTACCGGAGCCGGATGTGCAATGCCTTTTAAGGTAGAAAACGGTAAGTCTTTAGCCAGCAGGACGAAATCACGCATGAATGGTGCTTCCAGGCTTTCTTCCCGTACGGCGGCGTATAGCGTGTTATGTACGCCGTCTTCCCCCAGTGATTTTGCTAC
>CACVAV010000158.1 GCA_902727945.1 uncultured Thiotrichaceae bacterium
AACAGGCTGAGGCTGACAGAGCAGCCGCTGAGAAAGCAAAAGCAGCAGCCGAAAAAGCTGAAGCTGATAAAGTTGCTGCTCAACAGGCTGAAGCTGCGAAGAAAGAAGATAAATTCCAGCAACCTATTGATGGCAGTGTGCTAATCCGACTGGTGTTTACTCAGGATGTATGGATGTCCATCAAAGACGGCAGAGGCAAAACCATTTTCAGCGCATTAAACGCAGGCGGCACCCGCAAAGAGCTTAAGGCCTCCACACCACTGCAATTTAAAGTGGGTAATGCACCAGGCGTACAAATTTATCTGAACGGTCAGCTTATTGACCAAAAGCCTTATACACGCGGCAGCGTATCTACCTTCCGGGCTAACTAAGAAACCTTATGGCAAAGAACATTCAATCTATTCGCGGGGTGCATGACATCCTGCCGGAGCAGTCTGCTGCGTGGCAGCACCTTGAAGAAACGGTACGTAGCCTGCTGGCCGAATATGGTTACAGCGAGATCCGCACACCCATCCTGGAATCGACTGAGTTATTTCATCGGGGTGTTGGTGAGGTAACGGACATTGTTGAAAAGGAAATGTATGCCTTTGCTGACCGCAACGGCGATAGCATTGCTTTACGACCAGAAAACACGGCTAGCTGCGTGCGGGCCTGCATACAACATGGTTTGCTGCACAATCAACAGCAACGCATTTGGTATGCCGGGCCGATGTTCCGTCGCGAACGCCCGCAAAAAGGTCGCTACAGACAATTTCATCAGGTAGGTGCTGAAACCTTTAATATCCCCGGCCCGGATATTGATGCTGAACTCATTGCGATGACCGCACGGTTATGGCAACGTTTGGGGCTGAAAAATATCCGCCTTGAACTGAATTCTCTGGGCACGCCGGAGTCGCGTGCGGCTTATCGTGCTTTGTTAACTGAACATTTCAGTGCACACGAAGAATTGCTGGACGAAGATTCAAAACGCCGCTTACACACCAATCCGTTGCGCATTCTGGATACCAAAAATCCGGCCATGCGTGACCTCGTTGCCGCAGCACCGGATTTACATGATCATCTGGATCAGGAATCGGCAGATCATTTTGCTGACCTGTGCCGCATGTTGGATATGATGGGCATCGACTATATTATCAACCCCAGACTGGTTCGGGGATTAGATTATTACACCCGCACTGTGTTCGAGTGGATTACTGATGAATTAGGTGCTCAGGGTACGGTTTGTGGTGGTGGGCGTTATGACGGGCTTGTTGAACAACTCGGCGGCAAATCAACTCCAGGCTGTGGTTTTGCCATGGGCACGGAGCGGCTGCTGGAATTAATGCAGGCTCAGGGTATTGAAAATCAACAAACCACCACCGATATATACATGGTGCTGGTGGGCAACGAAGCTATTCAGACCGGCATGGCGCTGGCAGAACAGCTGCGTACCGCGCTACCGGGTTTGCAGTTATTAATGAATGCCGGTGGTGGCAGCTTCAAGTCACAAATGAAACGGGCTGACAAATCAACCGCTACTTATGCACTCATTATGGGTGAAGAGGAAGCCCGGAATGGCCAAATCAATATCAAGCCATTGCGTGATAAAGATGCACAACAACAAATAATGTCTATTGATGGGCTGGCAGAACAGCTACAATCACTTTTATAATAAATAACAGGCAAATATTTTCAGCAGCTAAAGCCCGCCGAAGACACTTGCCTGTGTACCTTGTTGAACTAATAAATAAATTTTAAGCGTAGGGGCTTGATAGAGCATGACTGATTTCAAAACAGACGAAGAAAAAGCAGAAGACATAAAAAGATGGTGGAAAGAAAACGGCACCTCGGTCATTGCCGGTGTCGCGCTGGCGATCGCGGGTTTATTTGGCTGGGAATATTGGCAGGGCAACAAAATCCAGAACGCCGAAGCCGCATCAGCAGATTACCTTATCGCTTCCCGTGAAACAGATACAGCCGTAGCACAACAACAACTGGCCAATCTGCGCGATAATTACAGCGCCACACCTTATGCTGCCATGGCTGCTCTGCAATCTGCGAAATTGTATGCAGAAGCAGGCAAGGATCAGGAAGCAGCGACGGCATTACAGTGGGTAATTGATAACAGCTCGGAAACTGAATACCAGGAAGTGGCGCGTTTACGTTTAGCGCGTGTCCACATCGCTATGAAAAAATATGATGACGCGCTGGCACTCACCAAATACGACTATGGTGATGGCTTTGAATCATTACTGGATGAGTTACGTGGTGATATTTTCGCAGCACAAAGTAAAGTTGATGATGCACGCAAGGCTTATGAACGTGCCATCCTGACTGACGGTGGTGCTAATGAACTGATTCAGATGAAGCTCGATAATCTCGGCAAAGGAGCCTAGGGGAAACCCTTACCATGAAACCAGCTCTCGCTCTTATCGGACGCCCGAATGTAGGCAAGTCCACACTGTTTAACCGCCTGACCCATTCACGGGACGCGCTGGTGGCCAACTTCCCCGGCCTGACCCGCGACCGTAAATATGGCACGGGCGAAGCATTTGAGCGTGATTATCTGGTCATTGATACCGGCGGCTTAAGTGGTGAGCAGGAAGGTATTGATGAGTACATGGCCAAACAAACACTGGCAGCCATTGATGAAGCTGACGGTATTTTGTTTATTGTCGATGGCAAGCAGGGTATGAATGCAGGGGATCAGCAAATTGCAGATCATGTCCGTCAAACCGGCAAACCTGTTTTCCTGCTGATCAATAAAACTGACCGCGTTGATCCTGATCAGGCTTCCGTAGAATTCTTCTCATTGGGCTTCACCCAGGTATTTGCTATCGCCGCTGTACATAATCGCGGTGTGACGCAAATGCTGGAAAAGGTGCTGGCACACTTTCCGGATGATGGCACAGAAGAAATACCGGAAGATGATGACAGTATCCGCATCGCGTTTGTTGGCCGTCCGAATGTTGGCAAATCGACTCTGGTAAATCGTATTCTGGGCGAAGAGCGGGTGATTGCTTTTGATAAGCCCGGCACAACACGTGACAGCATTTTCATTCCCTTTGAGCGCGAAGGCCAAAAATACACACTGATCGATACCGCTGGTGTGCGTCGACGTGCGCGGGTGAATGAAACCGTTGAAAAATTCAGTATCATCAAGACATTGGAAGCTATCAAAGCCGCGCATGTTGTGATTATGCTGGTCGACGCACATGATGCAATCACTGAGCAGGACGCACACCTATTGGGCTTGGTACTGGATGCCGGTCGCTCATTAATACTGGCCATCAATAAATGGGATGGCATGGATTCAGATGAGCGTGAGCGCATTAAAGATCAGCTGGATGTGAAACTGCCCTTCCTGGATTTTGCGGAGCGTCACTTTATCTCAGCCTTACATGGCACCGGGGTTGGCTTGCTGTATAAGTCGATTCATAGTTGTTATGACTCGGCCATGATCAAGGTACCGACATCACGTCTGACACGGATTATGGAAACCGCACTGGATGTACACCAGCCACCACTGGTCAATGGTCGGCGCATTAAATTACGCTATGCACATCAGGGTGGCAGTAATCCATTTTTGGTGATTATCCATGGCAACCAGACTGAAAAGGTGCCCAACACCTACCAGCGCTACCTGATCAATTACTTCAGGCAGACACTGAAGCTGGTGGGTACACAGGTTAAACTGGAATTTAAGACCGGTGATAATCCGTATGAAGGACGGCGGAATAAACTGACGCCGCGTCAGCAATATAAGAAAAAGCGTTTGATGAAGTTTGTGAAGAAACGCAAGTAATTATGAGTAAAAATAGCTGGGCTAATACCGCAAGACAACTGGGGCATTCGGTTGAAACACGTTTCGATGACTTGCGCTATAGCCTGAAAAAACGACTGAAATATGATCAGCCTTTACAGATTGTGCCTTATAACGGTTATGGCAACGAAGACAGCCTCTTTATCAGAGGACGTGTACTCGAAGAAAAAGGCACGCTCAACCAAACCAGCCAGGAATCACTGTGGAAAAACCTGACTGCTGCCTATCAGCGTTTTGACAGCAACGAAGTACCTGGCCTCAAACTCATCGCCCATTTTCAAGACCGGACATTCAACGCAACCACCGATGAGGAAGGCTATTTTACTATCAGTGTGCCAACACCGGATAATCTGGATAAAACACAGCTCTGGCATGCGATAGACATTGAGATTCCCCCTCAGCCGATGTTATCTGCTGCCACTGCACCGGTAAAAGCACAGGTATTACTTCCGGCTCCGGACTGTGATTTTGGTATTATCAGCGATATTGATGACACCATCATGGTGACCAATGCCACCAGCCTGCTGGCGATGGCACAACTGACTTTCACACAAAGCCCGGCCACGCGCCTGCCCTTTGAAGGTGTGGCCGAGTTTTATCAGGCATTAACGCAGGGCAATAGCGCATCCAAGGCTTCCCGGCCTATTTTCTATGTATCCAGCAGCCCCTGGAATTTATACGACTTTCTGGTCGAATTTATGCAACTGAACGGCATTCCGCCAGGCCCGTTGATGCTACGGGATTTTGGCATGAATGCAGAACAAGTCTTTCAGTCCAGTCATCACAAACACAAGCTGGCTCAAATCACTGATGTCATGTCAACTTACCCTGAGCTGGCCTTTATTCTTATCGGCGACAGTGGCCAGTATGACCCGGAAATTTATGCTGAAATAGTCAAAGCCCGCCCAAAACAGGTGAAAGCTATTTATATTCGGGACGTTAGTCAGAGCGCACAGCGCACCGATGCTATCCGGAAAATGGCAAATGATATGGGTGAATACGGTATAGACATGTTATTGGTCGCTGATACAAAAGTAGCCATAACGCACGCTTCAGCACAAGGTTATATCGATCAGGTGCACTGATAACCGAATTGTCGCGGGAAATTCAGGCCATTATTACCCCTTGCCTTATTACTCCTCTTCGTCCATCCATAAATAAATTAAATAAACAATATAAGGGAATTCTTTATTAGAATCCGGTACTATTCACACACTTTTTATAGGTGTTGGGAGCTAATGCCGTGGGAATGAGTAAAGCAGTATTAAAAAAGCTGATTGCTGCAGGAATCTTTTTAGCCATCGCGCTATATGTAACCACCATAGTGCCGACAACAGGCGTCGCCTGGGCTATGGCTATTTTACTGTTGACTGTCTACCTGTTTGCTTTTGAGGTGGTGGATGTTGATGTCGCCGCCATTGTCGTCATGGTTTTATTGGGCTTAACGGCGCTGCTCGCCCCCATCATGGGGCTGGATGAAGCCATGGTGCCTGCTGATAGCTTATTCAACGGCTTTTCCAGTAATGCGGTCATCTCCATTATCGCCGTGATGATCATCGGTGCCGGCCTCGATAAAACCGGACTCATGTCACAAGTGGCCGTGTTTATTCTTAAAGTGGGTGGAAAAACAGAAAAACGCATTATTCCGATTATCTCCGGCACCGTCGGTATTATCTCTTCTTTTATGCAGAACGTGGGTGCCGCCGCTTTATTTCTACCGGTAGTCAGTCGTATTTCCAATCGTTCCGGTATTCCGAAATCACGCCTGCTGATGCCAATGGGCTTCTGTGCCATTCTGGGTGGCACGGTCACTATGATTGGCTCCAGCCCGTTGATTTTGTTAAATGACCTGATTCTCACCTCTAATCAAACCCTGGATAGTGGCAATCAAATGCACACCTGGGAGTTATTCTCTGTAACACCAATTGGTTTGACCTTGGTGATTACCGGCATTCTGTACTTCCTGCTGGCGGGTCGCTACGTGTTGCCGGTAGCCAAAGAAAGTGAGACTGAGCACGAAACTACTCTGCAATACCTGCAACGCACCTATAATATTAAATTTAAATTACTGGAAGTAGAACTCGGCAAAGACAGCCCGTTACTGGGACGTAAGCTGCTGGAAGTGGAAACCGAACGTAATGTCCGGGTCATTGCCATGAAGGAAGGTTCACAGGTTCGTGCCGGGGTCGACTCGCTGGATCGTGATCTTGAATTCAAGGAAGGCCATGTGCTGGGACTGGTCGGGCTACCGGAACGTGAGCAGAGCTTTATTGACCGTGAAAAGCTGATCATCCACAGAGGCACACCCATTTTTGGCGATTTGCTCTCTGACAAGCAATCAGGAATGGCTGAAATTGTTATTCCTAATGATTCTTCGTTGATTGGTAAATCAGCCATTGATGTCTGGTTGCGTAAACGTTATGGCATTTCACTGATGGCTATTTTGCGTAACGGTGAAGTGATCTACGCCGAAGATCAGGAACATGAAGATATTGATGAAATCCGTAAAGTGCCGTTCCAGGCCGGTGATATGATTATGGTTTATACCACCTGGGATGCATTGGAACGACTGGAAAAAGACCGTGACTTCATTATTATCACTGCCGACTATCCGCGCAAAGAAGAAGTCCGCCCTAATAAATTGGGCTGGGCACTGGGCTTCTTTGGCATCGCACTGGCGCTGGTCTTATTTACCGATCTGAAACTGTCCATCGCGCTACTCACCGGTGCTATTGGCATGATACTGTCCGGCGTACTCAATATTGACGAAGCCTACGAAGCGGTTTCCTGGAAAACAGTATTTTTACTGGCCAGCCTGATCCCGTTGGGATACGCGGTGGAATCCACCGGCACGGCAAAGTGGATTGCTGAAGGCATATTGACTGTTGTTGGTGACCTGCCTATCTGGGGCATACAAGCGGTACTGGCTATTCTTGCGAC
>CACVAV010000159.1 GCA_902727945.1 uncultured Thiotrichaceae bacterium
GCAACGATTCCACCACTACAGGCCGAAAGTTCACGTATTAACTTACAGAATACTGAAATTCGCACGCTGGTTGAAACAGTGTCGAAGTTGACTGGTAAGAACTTTATTATCGATCCGGCAGTTCGTGGCAGCATCACTTTTGTATCCGGTGATGGTTTGAGTAAGGATGAGTTGTACGAGACCTTTTTGTCTATCCTGCAGGTTCACGGTTTAGAAGCGCTTGAAGTTGGCAATGTTATTAAAATTGTGCCATTGAACAAAGGCCGTTCTCAGGTTGCGCCGATTATTACGGACAGACCTGCTCCGGCTGCTAAGCCGGGTCAGCCAGCTGCTAAGCCACAACCTAAAATAGAGGCGGACCGTACCGTGACTCAGGTGTTCACCTTACAATATATTCCGGTGAACACGGCTATTCAGACATTACAACCATTGGCCGGGCAGGGTGAAACCCGGATTCAATTTAATCAGGCCAGTAATGCGGTGATTGTTACGGGGCGTAAGCAGAATGTTGACCGGCTGGGCGCTGTTATTAAAAGCATTGATAAGCCTAACAATCAGGGTTTTGAATTAGTTGCACTCCGGCACTCGGTAGCTAATCAATTGGCCACTACCTTGCGTGGGCTGATGTCGAGTGGTAAGTCGGCTGACGGTGGTGCGATTCCGCAACGGGTCTATATTTCAGTTGATGTGCGTACTAATAGTATTTTGGTCGCTGGTGATAAAGGTGATCGTGAGCGCATGCGCCAGGTGATTGCTAAGCTGGATATTCCGCGAACTCAACCCCCTGCTACGCAGGTGGTGAAGATCAGGTATGCGGATGCGACTCAGCTGCTGGAAACCCTGAAGCAGTTACAGATTGCCCCGGCTAAAGAAGGCGGTGCGGCTGTTAAGCAGGCACGAATGGCGGTTGATAAGAATACCAATAGTATTATCATTTCCGGTGAGCGGGAAGATCGTGAGCCTATTCTGGCAGCGATTCAGCGATTGGATATCCGGCCTACCCGGCCACCTGATACTCAGGTCATCCGGCTTAAGCATGCTGATGCAACAAAATTATTAGCCACTATGAAGCAGTTGCAGATTACGCCAACCGCAGAAGGTGGCGCAGTCGATCAGGTTCGGCTTGCGATTGATGAAAGCACCAATAGTATTATTGTTGCCGGTGACAATGAGAAAAGGCAGCCGATTATTGCGGCTATTGCGCGACTGGATACGCCAAGAACACAACCGGCAGATACTCAGGTCGTGCCTGTCAGGTATGCGGTGGCAACCCAGATTATTCAGACGCTTAAACAGCTGCAGGTAGCACCAACGGAAGGTAATACCGCTCAGCAAATACGACTGGCGGCTGACGAGCGAACCAACAGTATACTGATCTCTGGCAAGCAACCGGATCGCTTGCCGATTATTGCGGCTATTCGCAAGTTAGATACCCCTAAGTCACGTGCGGGTGGTACCCGCGTTGTTCGTCTGCGATATGCGCAGGCTGAAGAGTTAGTCGCTGTACTCAAAGAAACTGCCAGCAGTGTGCAAAAGCAAACGGAAGGTACTGCGGCAGCAGGTGCTACTCCGGCAGCATCCGGTGGCGTAGCAGGTAACAGTGAAGTGAGTATTCAGGCTGATAAAACCACTAATTCCGTCATTATTACCGCACCGGAACACTTACAAGTCAGTTTACAGCGGGTTATTTCACAATTGGATCAGCGTCGCCCGCAAGTCATGGTGGAAGCCATTATTGCTGAAGTGTCTACTGACCTGTCCAATAAATTCGGCTTTGGACTGGTGGCTAATGGTATTAGTAGTGGTGATGCGGGTATAGCGGGCTATAGTAACTTTGGTGGACTGGGTACGGCATTAGGCCTGGCTGCTGGTGCGACCAGTATTCCGGGTGGTTTTCTGCTGGGAGCAGGGAGTGATAAATTCGGTATTGTGCTGGAAGCACTGAAAGGTGATGGTGCGACCAATATCCTCTCCACACCGACCCTGGCAACGCTGGATAATGAAGAGGCCAGTATTGTTGTGGGGCAGAATGTGCCTTTTGTCACCGGTTCTTTTAGTAGTACAGAGGGCGGTTCTGCGGACAATCCTTTTCAAACTATTACCAGGCAGGATGTCGGTCTGACGCTGAAGGTGACGCCACAGATCAACCGCGATAAGACGATTACGATGAAGATTGAGCAGGAAGTTTCCAGCTTATCGACCAGTAGTTCGGCATCGGATGTGATTACTAATAAAAGCTCGATTAATACCAATGTGATGGTGGAAGATGGTCAGGTGTTGGTCTTAGGTGGTTTGATTCAGGATAACTTTAATGATTCGGAGACCAAGGTGCCGGTATTAGGAGACCTGCCGATTATCGGTAATATTTTTAAAGGTAATACAACCACTAAGAAAAAACAGAATCTGATGGTCTTTATTCATCCGGTGATCATGGCGGATCGTCAGGTAGCTGATGCTTATACGCGCGGTAAATACCACAACCTGCAGAAGCAGCAAAAACAAAGCAAAATCCTTACCCGGGGTAGTTTAACCGGTAGTGCTGCGGTATTCCCTGATATTGAGTGTATTGATGGGTTTTGTGCCAAGGGCAGCGCGGATGATCTGCATTTTAATATCCAGGCAGCACCGCAACGTGACATTAGCGGCGCTTTGCGTACGCCTTATCAGGTTGCGCGACCATTGAATGTCAATGAATCAGCTTTCACGGCTAATGAATCATTTAAATAAAGGGGCTTCGTGATGAGTGAAGCGATGATTACGGATTTACCACTCATTGATGCAGCGAATGAGGATTTAATTCGTAAGGATCTGCCGTACGCTTTTGCTAAGCGGCATGGCATCTTACAGGATGAAGAAGACCTTACCTTATTGTTTTGCAAGGAAGGTTTACGGCCTGAGGTGTTATTGGAAGTTCAGCGTAATATTCCCGGTGACTTAAAGCTTGAGCAATTAGATGTTCCGGCCTTTGAGCGCATGCTGGCAGCGCGTTATGATCGCAGTCAGACGGGTGCAGCTATGATGCAGGATCTCGGGGATGAAGCAGATCTGAATGATATTGCGGAAAATATGCCGGAGCCGGAGGATTTGCTGGAGTCGGAAGACGATGCGCCGATCATCCGGCTGATTAATGCGCTGTTGACTCAGGCGGTAAAACAGAGTGCGTCGGATATTCATATTGAAGCTTTTGAGACACGGATGCAGGTACGCATGCGGGTTGATGGTGTGCTTAAAGAAGTTTTAGAGCCACCAAGAAAACTCGCGCCGCTGATTATTTCGCGTATCAAGGTCATGTCCAAACTGGATATTGCTGAAAAACGGGTGCCACAGGATGGTCGTATTTCATTGCGCCTGGCGGGGCGTCCGGTGGATGTGCGTGTTTCAACCCTGCCTTCAGGTCACAGCGAACGGATCGTATTGCGCTTATTGGATAAGCAGGCCGGACGCCTGAATCTGAGCCATTTGGGTATGGAAGATAAGGTGCATGAACGTCTGAAAGTATTAATCCAGAAACCGCACGGTATTGTATTGGTGACGGGGCCGACCGGTTCCGGTAAAACTACCACCCTGTATGCGGCACTGAGTAACCTGAATGATGCGCGGCGTAATATTCTGACTGTTGAAGATCCGATCGAGTATTACATTGATGGCATTGGCCAGACGCAGGTTAATAACAAAGTTGACATGACCTTTGCCCGGGGGCTACGCGCTATTTTGCGTCAGGATCCGGATGTGGTGATGGTCGGGGAAATCCGTGATCTGGAAACCGCCGATATTGCGGTGCAGTCGAGTTTAACCGGTCACCTGGTTTTTTCAACGTTGCACACAAATACCGCAATAGGTGCCGTAACACGGATGCAGGATATGGGCGTGGAACCTTACCTGCTGGCTTCCAGTTTATTGGGGGTGGTGGCGCAACGGCTGGTTCGTACACTGTGTCCGGAATGCCGTAATCCGGTAGAAGCAACGGAGGGTGAGTTTGAGTTGCTACAGGCTAATTCCACGCAGCTTGACTTCTCCCGGAAGCCGGTTATTTATCACCCTGTGGGCTGTAAGCAATGTAATCATAACGGTTTTATTGGCCGCACCGGTATTTATGAACTGGTTGAGCTGAATAATGAAATTCGTCAAATGATTCATGAAAGCGCCAGTGAAATCGAAATGGAGCGGGTGGTGCGCAAAACTATGCCCAGCATGCGTGATGATGGCATCCGCCTGGTATTGGAAGGCAAAACTTCGTTGGATGAAGTACTCAGAGTGACACGTGAGGATGAGCATTAATGCCTGCATTTGAGTATCTGGCGCTTAATCCTGCCGGTAAAGAAGAAAAAGGTATTTTGGAAGCTGATTCTGCACGTCAGGTTCGGCAGCTGCTTCGTAATGGTGATATGACGCCATTGGAAGTCAATGAGGTGGCGCAAAAACAAAAGCGTTCAGAAGGTGCCAGTTTATTCGGTGGCAACCTGAAGGCTGACGACTTATCCCTGGTGACACGTCAGTTAGCCACATTGATCGGGGCAGGCTCTCCATTGGAAGAGGCGCTGGGAACCGTGGTGCGCCAGACCGAGCGCGGCGCGGCGCGGCGTATTCTGTCAGCAATACGTGCCAAGGTGATGGAAGGTCATACACTACAGTCATCATTAGATCAGTTTCCATCTGCATTTCCACCATTGTACCGTGCAACCGTTGGGGCGGGTGAGCAATCCGGCCACTTAGCAGAAGTGTTAGAAAGGCTGGCGGATTACACGGAAAACAAACAAATGAATCAGCAAAAAGTATCGACGGCTTTTGCTTATCCGGCGTTGTTGTCGTTGGTATCAGTCGGTATTGTCATTGCACTGCTGAAATTTGTGGTGCCGAATGTTATCAGTGTATTTGAGACCTTTGGTGGTGATTTGCCACCATTAACCGTCGCCTTAATCGCTAGTAGTGAGTTTATTGAAAATCATGGCTTTAAGCTGCTGATTGGTATTGTTGTATTTATTTTTTTTATTCGTTACTTATTAAAAATGCCGGTGTGGAAAGAACGTTCTCATCGCTTAATATTACGTCTCCCATTATTTGGCCGTTTGATTCGGGGCGTTAATACGGAGCATTTTGCCCGTACACTGAGCATTCTGGCGTCCAGTGGTGTGCCTATTCTTGATGCGATGAAAATTGCCGGTGGTGTTATTAGCAATATCCCGATGCATAAAGCCGTGAGTGCGGCCACCATCAAGGTGCGTGAAGGTATGGCGATCAATAAAGCCTTGCAGCAGTCAGGCTATTTTCCACCGATGGTGATTTATCTGATTGCCAGTGGTGAAGGCAGTGGTCAACTGGATCATATGTTGGAAAAGGCGGCTATTCAGCAAGAACGGGAAACTGAATCACGTATTGCTAAAATGGTCAGTTTAATGGAGCCATTATTAATGCTGACCATGGGTGGTGTGATCGTTTTGATTGTATTAGCCATTATGCTGCCAATATTAAGTATGCCTTCATTTATCCGTTAGGTATTACCGGCTATCCTCCTTATAGAAGTATTTTCTCCTGTATAAGCTAAAAATCCTTATTAGTCTTATTTAAGTTTGCATGAAAAAATTTATCAGGTGCTGTTGATAATTTATGTCGCTTATTTAAACACTTTTATCAGGATTGGTTCTGTTGAATCAATATTAGGGATTTTTACTTGTTGGAGGGAATATGGACAAATTTTTCCGGAGTGCCAGCTATTTATTATTGACCTGTGCACTGGCTCAAAGTGCTCATGCGGTTGAGGATAAGTCAGGTGTTGTGCTTAGCTTTGATGATACTTATGTCGATCAGTGGCATGATTATTTCAGCAATGTCAGCAGTGATGTTAAAGCTACCTTCTTTATCAGTCATTGGCATAATCTGACGGCTACAGAAATACAGAAACTACGCGACCTTGAAGCAGATGGTCATGAAATTGGCGCTCACAGTTATGATCACCAGGGTGTTGCCGGGGACTATAATTTTGATCCGAACCGTACTGATGAGTACCTGAATGAGCAAATTATTCCGGTGCTGGCTAATATGCAGGCTGATGGATTTAATCCGGTGAGTTTCTCTTATCCTTCCGGTGAACGTAATGAGGTTTATGATGCGGCCATCAGACCGTACTTGCCTTATTTACGAACAACTTTTGCGGATGAAAGCCTGGACTTGTTCCAGATGGATGACATCTTCCACAGTGAAAACTCGAACTATGGTGTGTTAGCAGGTGATGGGATTGATAATGCTTACAATAATCCGATTGCTGAAATAGAAGCTGCATTTTTGCGCGCTAAAACCAACAACGAAATTGTGACGCTGTATGCTCATCGTCTGCTTCAGGATGGTGCGGAGAATGAGAACTATAATTACGGTATTCGTATCAGTAAACTGAATCAGGTGATTGCTGCTGCTCAGCAAATGGGCCTGAAATTTTATACGTTTGCTGAAGCCTATCAGGTTGGTAACCTTAATCCACCGGAACCACCTGATAATATTACAGTGAGTGTCGAAGGCAATCGTGCCCACATCCGTTGGAGTGAGCTGGATGCGCATGATCTGTTGGGTATTGTTCCTGTCGGAATAGCTGAGTGGCAGAGCGGTATGCCTGGTGCAACAACGGGTGGCAGTGCCAGTGGCAAAATGGGTATCACTGTCCCTGCTTTATCTATTGATCAGCAGTATATTGCGATTTTCTATTCCGGTTTGACAGAAGTTGACAGATC
>CACVAV010000160.1 GCA_902727945.1 uncultured Thiotrichaceae bacterium
ATGGTCGATGAACCCTGTCTGGGAATCATGCTTGAAATACCAATGCTGACGGTGAATTGCACTTGTTTGTTCCGGTAGTCCAGCCGCAATCTTTCAGTGCATTGCCTGACCCGTTCTGCGATCAGATGCGCACCGCTGATATTGGTATTTGGTAACATAATAATAAATTCCTCACCGCCGTAGCGGGCAACAATGTCTTCCGGACGCTGGACGCTGTTTTTCAGAATGGCACCCATCTGAATGAGGCATTGATCACCAAATAAATGGCCATAGTCATCATTGACTTGTTTGAAGTGATCAATATCGATAAGCATTAATGAAAGAAAGTCTTTTTGCCTGCGGATGCGTTGCCATTCGTATTCAATCTGCTGATTAAAATGACGGCGATTAAATATGCCGGTCAAGCCATCCAGCCGTGCCAGTTGATCCAGCTTACAGTTGGCCTTGGTCAGGCTGTGCATCGCTGTTTCAAGTTTGTGTGTACGTTCTTTAACTTTTTCTTCCAGGTGCTGTGTCGTTTGTTTTTGCAGTAATAATAAGCTGTTTTGTGTTTCACGGGTTTTGCGCTCATACCTGAGTGCAGATTCCTGGGCCAGCATACGTGCATCGCGCTCTTTTTTGATGTTTCTGGCCAGTGCAAAAGAAATCAAGGCGGCTTCCATGGTTGAGCCGATTAACATCGCATTTTCGGTGACTAACATCTGAGTCTGGAGACCAAGGCGACCAAGGACAAACAGAAGGGTGCCGTTTAACAGGAATAACCAGGCGACGGTTAGAATTTGAGCGGATTGATTGCCCTTGAATGATAAGTTGACAAGAATGATCAACGGCACTAAGGCACTGGCCGCCCCCATAGCTGCCGTTAGCTGCAGGAGAACCTCATAGGGCATGAAGTAGCCGGTGGCTATGATAAACAAAGGAAGGCCTATGCCTGCTTTTAATGTAAAAATAATTTTTGCATTATCTTCTTTTTTTAAATTTAAAAAATTCAATATAAATAATGAACTGGTTATCATAGCGATAAAGGCAGATAGCGGGATGCTCATGTGGTTGAAAAATATTTTTTCCGGCCAGAAATATTGGTAGCCAAGACCCTTCTGAGTCAGCTGAAAGTAGATAATAGCGCCTGTGAAAAATACGTAATAGAGGTAACTCTTCTGGTTGGTGGAAAAATACAGCAGCAAGTTGTAAATTAACATGATGGATAAAAATCCAAAGAATAAGCCCAATAAAAATACTTCATGTTGGTCAGCGGCAAAAAAATCATGACTCTTCCATACCTTCACAGGAAGATAGATTGTGTCGGTGCTTTGCAGGCGCACAATAGCCCTTAGCTTTTCTTTTGGGGCGACTGTCTGCGGGAATAGAAATGAGCGATGATTTAGCGGCCTGCTATTAAAAGGCTGTAGGTCACCTGTATGGTAGTTGGCTATAATTTTATCAGCATCCACCAGGTACACATCAATTTTATCATGAAGCGGGAATGCAATTTCAAGCAGCATGGATGTTTCAATGTCATGCTTGTTCTCGAAAGGTAAGCTCAGCCAGAAGATGCTGCTGCTAAAGCCGAAGTTCGGGTAACGCAGCTGGGCGGTATGCCATTGGGTCGATAAATCCTGCTTAAGGATGTCATCAAAAGTCATGGTGCCTGTTTTGTCTTCTAACCAGTGCATGGATGCTTGTTCTTCCGGCGCTGGTTTTTTTTGGAAGCAACCTGCCATATTGATGATTAATAGCATACATAGCATTACCTTGAGTAAGCTGGTTTTCACCGGATTATTCATGTGACTTTTTATTGGCATCAATAATGATGGTTTTTTTACGCGGAAAATAATCACTGTGTTCAAGGCATGCTGTTAATGGGCTATTGTTGTTTTTATGAGCGCTATCTTGGTTTCATTATTACATAAGTCTTAATGAGCAATTAATACTTCTGGATGAGCTGGGCCAAGCGCCATCAAATGAATGCCTTAAGCAGCGTTGATGCCCGAAAACAGACACAAAGCTTGTATTGAATGCACTCAGTCGCGTAAATTACCCCTTTTAAAACCACCTTATACAAGGAGATGCAGATGATTCAGGTTGGAGATCAAATTCCGGATGCGGCTGTGACAGTTGCAGGTCAGGACGGCCATGAGAATGTTAATGCGCAGTCGCTGTTTTCCGGTAAAAAAGTAGTGATGTTTGCGGTGCCGGGTGCATTTACTCCGACATGCTCAGAGTCACACCTGCCCGGCTATGTGGTAGCGGCGGATCAATTCAAAGCGAAAGGCGTTGATTCCATTGTATGCCTGTCAGTGAATGATGCGTTTGTTATGTCGGCATGGGGTGCGTCGCAAAATGCTGATAATATCACTATGCTGGCTGATGGCGGCGGTGCGCTGACTAAAGCCATGGGCATGGAAATGGAAACGGCTGATTTTGGCGGAACCCGTTCTCAGCGTTATGCAATGGTTGTGGATAATGGTGTGGTGAGCCTGTTGAATGTAGAGCCACCACAGACCTTTGAAGGCAGTAAAGCCGAAGTGATTCTGGCAGCACTTTGATCCAGCCGGTTTTACTGACGGAACGTTTGTCGCTGCTGCCATGTTTGCTCAGCGACAGCACCGCAGGTGCAGCTACCTGAAAAGCCCGTCGCCCAGCTGATCAATGGTCAGTTTCGCTTTGCGTATGGTTTCCTCTGCGCATGCGTCGGCACTGCCTAACAAATCCGCGCGGAAAAATGGGTGGCTCTGCTCATCTTTGGTAATAACACCACACACGCGGTATTGTCCGCCATCACTTTGTGGCGTTGGGGTGATAGTGTAACCCTTGTATTCTTCAGCAGGAAAAGCGGCCGCTGATTTTCCGCCTGCTGTAAACAGGGATTTTACGTTATCCAGAAAACTCATAATATTTCCATAGTGGGTGGTGGTTGAACCTGAGGTATGATTCCACCATAGATTGCTGGATAAAACAAACCGGAGCCACCTGTTGATTGATAAACTGTCTGTTATTCTTGAAGCTATTTTGCTGACAGCTGATAAGCCCTTGTCAGTTGAGCGTCTGGAAAAGTATTTCCTACCGGAAGAGGGTGTGAGCCGAACCATGATGCGGGATGCGCTGGCGACTTTGGCGGGACAATGTGAAAACCGTAGCTTTGAATTAAAGGAAACCGGCAGTGGTTACCGTTTGCAAACCCGCCAGGATTTTCAGCAATGGGTGGTCAAACACCATGAGGAAAAACCACCTAAATATTCACGGGCCTTTCTTGAAACACTGTCACTGATTGCATGGCGGCAACCGATTACCCGTGCTGAAATTGAAGAAATCCGTGGTGTGGGTATTAACTCGAATGTGATCAGAACTTTGTTAGAGCGTGAATGGATCAGGGTTTTAGGTCATAAAGAAGTTCCCGGTCGCCCTGAAATGTTAGGCACGACACGTCAGTTTCTGGATTACTTTAATCTGAAATCATTGGATGAGTTGCCAAGTCTGACAGCGATCCGTGATCTGGATGTGGAGAGCCTGCCGCTGGCGTTATTGACCGAGTCCGACGCTGCCAATCCTGACGAGGAAGGGTTGACCCGTTAGAAAAATCTGATCAACCCTTTTATGGATAAATGAGCAAGCCTTAGCCTGATTTACCGAGGTTGTATGTGCTGATGCGATCAAGCCATTGGGATAAGAGGCGTGCTTCACGTTTATCTGCTGGTGCGTTTGCAATACGACGAATCAGCACATCATCAGCGGAACGCCTGAATTCAGCCAGTGCTGCGGAGCCGGGTTTTACGGTTTGCATTTCCTGTAGTACCTGCAATAGCCCCCAGCCCTGACCACTATAGCGTTCAGCCGGATTTATACCGCTGCCCTTAAACTGGATGTAGTCAAGCAGCGGGTAAATACCGCCCGGTGACCTTTCTACCGTCAGGTAATTGTTCTGCACCCGTTGCCGCTCATTAGGCGGTAAGTTTTGCAACATGGCCGGGAGCGTTTGTTTTAATCGTGCCATCATGAAGTTTGCCTGTAAGTTCAGAGTTTTATTCATGAAAGCATGTAATTCTCTTACCTGTGGATCATTTCTTGCGCGGGCAAACGTAGCGCTATTAGACCAGGGTGCACCTTCCTGGTACTGATTGGCCAGCCAGGCCGGAAGTTGCGCGCCGTTTGCTTTTGCGTAATTCAGAAAGACCGGAAATGACTCATTATATTGACCCTTTTTATTGCTTGGATACCAGATGAAATGGCCAATTCCCAGAGTGACGAAATTACCTCGCTCATTCCAGTTAATTAATTTTTCAGGGTTGCCAGCTGTTTGATTTTTCAGGATACGTCCGGACAGCCAGCTCAGATTTTGCAACCGGCCCTTTTGGGGTGTGCTGACCGTATTAGCGGGTGTAATGATTTTAGGTGGTGCCGCTGTTTTATTGCTCACCGGATGAGCCAAAGGCAGTGTGACGGCCGGAATCGGGGCGGGCGAATAGGATGCTGGAATGGCTTTAGCAATAGCTAAAGTGGATGTTGGTGCGGCTGCAATAATGGCGGGTGCGGCGGGTGTATTACTCCGCTGCGGCGACGTACCCGCAATATTTGGCTGAGTCATAAATGGGTCAGCTTGCGGGACATAGTTTGTCATCGGGTTTTTTGGCAGCAGATTTGGAATAACGATGCCCGGGTTAACCGGGACAGGTATGCTTGAGCATGCACAGAGTAATCCTGAGAGACTACTCAGGAGGATGAGGTTTTTCATTATTGGCCCTTTTATTAGTAATTTATATTTTTATCATAGGGTAGTTTGATGTATTTATCGATACAAAGTTTCATTTATCCGGAAAATTTGCGAAGTTATTTTTAATCCGGAGCTGCTGAAACAGCAACCCCGGATCAGGCTTTATCATTCAGTTAATTACTCTGAATGCATCCAGACCGGACGCTTTTTAGGCGGAGTCTGTTCTGTTGGTTTCGTATCTGCTGCCGGAGCCGGTTTCACATCAGCCGCTTTTGCTACCACCGTTTCGGCGGGTTTCTTGGCAGCAGGCTTCCGGGGTTCTGCTGGAACCGCTGCCGCTGTTTTAGCCGGAGCTGGTTTGGCTGGCTTAGGTTGATCGCTGGCTTGCTCTGCTACCGGAGCCGGTTTAGCGGGTTCGGCCTGCTTGTCCTGAGCAGGCTTAGGCGCTTCAGTTTTTGCTGTTGGAGCCGTCTTATCTGCTGGCACCGGCTTGCTTTGGGTCGGTGCTTTGGCCGCCGGAGCCGGAGCTTGCTGAGCAACAGGTTCTGATTTACCGCTGTCCGCCTTAGTCGGAGTAGTAGCAGTAGTAGTTGCCACTGGCTTAGCCGCTGGTGCCGATTGTTCAGCAGGCTTGTCCTGAGTCAGAGTCACTGGTTTCGCCGGAGCCTGATTGTGCGTAGCAGGCTTTGAGGCTGGTGTCGGTGCTTTAGCTGCTTCAGTCGTATTAGCATCGGCTGCTTTAGTCGGGTTTACATCTTCCGGTTTTTTCGCAGTATTGCGGTTTGGCTTGCGTGATTTGTTCTCTGCACGTGGTTTCTTTGGCACCAGATCAATCACCAAGGGTTCCTGGTTCTGCATAGCGTCCGCCACATTTCTTGGCTTACGTCTGTTGGCTGGTTTGCGTGCCGGTTTTCGGGCAGATTGAGGTGTTTCATTCTCAGTCGGCGTACCGCTGCTGTTTGAAGTCTGATTGGCCGTGTTGCCATTAGCATTACTAGTGTCGCCGTTATCAGTTGTGGCTACCGGTGTTTTCACATTGCCATTAGCCTCCGGTGGCACTGCCTGGTTTTCAGTAGCTTGCTGGTGGTGGGTATTACGGCCCGTTTGCTCAGTCCCGGTGGCTGCGGTTTCAGACTGTCCGCTGTTATCAGCCGATGTGGCAGACGTATTATCCGGCGTTCTGTCCTGGGAGCGGTTAGCCGTACGGGTGCGCCCACGGCCCCTGCCACGACCACGTCTGCGGGTGTTGTTGTCATTGCCGTTTTTATCGTCTGCACCTGTTGTGCTATCAGTCGATTGGACATTAGCGCCTTGTTGGGTGGCTGGCTGCTGATCAGTCGTCGTTTCTACAGGTGCTGTACTGCCATTGTCCTGCTTTTTGCCACGCGGTTGCTTGTTGCGCGTACGCTGTTTCTGTGGCTTATTCCCGTTTTTGGTATTACCATGCTCTTGCTGCTGATCAGTACTATCTGCCGTAGTCGTCGTCTTAGCCTGATGGTTGTTTTCATTATTACCATTGTTTCTTGGCTTGCGGGTACGTCTGTTTTGTGACTTCTGATCTTTGTCCCTTGAATCATTAGTTTTATCGCTTTGTGCCTTGTTTTGGCTGTTATTGCTGCTACGCGGCTTTTGTTTGTTCTCGCTGTTTTGCTTCTTACGTTCTTCGTGTGCCTTTTTAACTTCAGCTACCGGCTCTTCCGTTTTTGCGTTACCACCAAACAGACCCGTAAGAATGCGCCGTATTAAACCCGGATTTTTCTCCACATCTAATACGTCTTTCTTCGGTGTGGCGGATGGCTCTGGCTTCTTTTCCACCTGAGGCGCTGGCTGGCTAGGCACAACATTGCCGACAATGGCAGTTTCAGGTGCCTGAGCAGTATGATCTTCCGCCTCGGGTGCGGATTCATCGGTCATTTCAGGGGGTGAAGCAATTTGGTTATAGCTCAGTCCCTTCTCTGCCATTTCATCACTGCGCATGCGGGTGATTTCAAAATGCGG
>CACVAV010000161.1 GCA_902727945.1 uncultured Thiotrichaceae bacterium
CTATTTTACAGTTGCTCCCACTAACCGTTAACGCCATACTACAAACCTATGAAAACATTCAAATGCAGTTGCAAAGATCACCCCATTTTATTTTTTGAAAACAGCCTCTGCGTTGCTTGCAACAGAACCGTAGGGCTTGACGACTGGTTCGACAATATCGAGCCTTATGATCTGGATAAAGCCAGCGGACAATACTTCAAAGCGGCGCAGCCGGAAGTTCGTTATCAAAAATGTGATAATCATGCCAAATTTAAAACCTGCAATGGCATGGTTAACCTAGATACCTTCGTGCCTGTTGAGGGTGAGGATGAAATGTTGTGTTTCGCCTGCCGTTTTAATGAAACCATTCCTGATCTAAGCATCGCTGAGCACATTCCATTGTGGAAAAAAATGGAAGCTGCCAAACGTCGGGCTTTGTATACACTGAAAGCTTTGTCCCTGCCACTACGTAATATCAATCAAGACCCGGAAGGTGGATTAAGTTTTGATTTTACAACTGACCGTGATGTCAGCGACCACTTTGCCAGCAGATTAGAAGATCAGGATCCGGTATTTACCGGCCATGCCTCGGGCCATATCACTATTAATCTGGCCGAAGCCAACGACGTGGCCCGCTCTCAGACAAAACTGGCGATGGGTGAACGTTATCGCACATTACTGGGGCACTTCCGCCATGAACTGGGGCATTATTACTTTGATAAATTAATCGCAGGCTCAGCAGAAAAACACGCCTTATGCAAAAAATATTTTGGTGATGATGAAGCAAGTTATAAAGATGCCATGGACAAACATTACAAAAAGGGCGCACCAAAAGACTGGCACAAAACATTTATCAGCGAATATGCCACCATGCACCCCTATGAGGACTGGGCCGAAACCTGGGCGCATTATATGCATATCATGGATACACTAGAGACCGCAAAAAATTACTCGATCACCGGCTCGACCTCCGGTAGCTCAGCGGATACTGAAGAAGTCGAAGATTTAAGCCTGCCACAAGGTGCCTACTTTTTTTCCGGGCAAACATCAATTGACAGTATATTAGATACCTGGATCGATTTTTCTGTGATCCTCAATTCATTGAATCGCAGCATGGGCATGAATGATGCCTATCCATTTGTGTTAACCCAGCCAGTACGTACAAAATTATCGTTTATTCATCATGCCATTCATAACAGGCTGCATCGTATGCCTGCAATCGGATAGAAGCTTTACCA
>CACVAV010000162.1 GCA_902727945.1 uncultured Thiotrichaceae bacterium
CAAACCGCACCTGAGTTACAAATCCAGACAGATCAGGCATTAATTGAAATGAACAACAAGCTGGTTCGTATGATTCATGATGGTGAAGTTAACAAAATACAGATTCTGAACAATGAAACACTGGATACGTTAGCCGGCAGGAAACATTTTTGGGGCAGCGAACTCATGATGATTGATTTTGATCAGGAGCTACGGGTGTATGAACAAGCGATGGACGGTGATAATAACGGTGATTTCGCCAATATGACCACCACTGACCCCACCACAGGACTTCGCCATAAATCACGTGCCATTGATGCACTGCTGGAACACCTGAACCAGAAATTACTGGGTGGAACCATGCCTGATGAACACCGTGCAGCATTGAAACACTATTTGCTCGATGGTCAGCGCGCAGCCTGGAACAATAACTACAAAGAAGCCTGGTCTAACATTAAAGATGCGGTACGCTTCATAACCATATCCAATGCCTTCATGGTGCAGAAGTAAGGGGAATCAGAAATGCAACGTAATAATAAACTCAATCGCCGTAATTTTATGAAATTCCTGTTAGGCTCCAGTGCGTTAGGTGCTGCCGGCCAACTGGGATTTATGACACAGGCACAAGCTGCAACACCCGCTTTCTCCGACTATAAAGCACTGGTGTGTATTTTCATGAAAGGGGGTAATGATAGCTTCAATATGTTAATCCCCATGGGTGCAGATCCCGCCAACAGTTACGATACTTATGCAGGTATCCGTGGCAATCTGGCTGTCAGCCAAAATCCACTCAATGCGGCTATGCTAGCCAGTGGCACATTAGGCAATGGTAGCAACAACCCCTATTATGCCGGTGGTTCTCTGGAAGATGCCTACCGGGCCGGTATTTATGACTTATCTGATCAGGGCATGGGGCTGGGCGTTAACGGTGTTATGCCGGAACTGGCGCAGTTGATTAGCACAAACCAAGCCTCAGTGATGGCTAATATCGGCACCTTAGTCCGGCCCGTTAGCCGTGCTGAAATTCAGGCCAAAACGGCGGACTTACCGGTCTTTTTGTTTGCCCATAATCATCAGCAACGCATTTTGCAAACAGGCCAGGCTGATAATTTAGGTGACATTGGCTGGGCCGGAAAAATTGCTGACTACTGGCAGGGTGTTAATGGTAGTTCACCTTTTGGCATGAATATTTCTTACGCCGGTAATAACCGCATGTTAATAGGCAAGGAATCATCTCCGCTGGTTCTCAATGCAGGCAAACCACCTCGTTTATCTGAGATGGTGAATGGTGGTAGTCATGCCGACAAAGACCGTATTGCTTTATTTAAAGCCCTTCAGGGTCGGGAAAATACTTCTGCTACCGGTAATCTCAGCTTCGAGAGCAGCAAAGCTTTTAACAGTGATGATCCGCTACAACGTTTATACGGTGACATGCTGGACAAATCCTATAGCACTTTTGAAGAGCTTTATCAGGTTTGGAATGAGAATGATGTCGGCTATCAATCGACCGGGCCTTACGGTGAAAGTTTGTTTGCCAACCCTGGTAATGCTGACCTTGGCCTTGTTACCAATACCAGCGGCCGCCTGATTGCACAGCTGGAATCGGTGGCTAAAATGATCCACCTGTCAGCCAGCGGTGCATTTGGTAATATACCTTTCAAGCGACAAGTGTTCATGGTGGATTTGGGTGGCTTTGATACTCACTCAGCACAGTTAAGTAAACACCCCTTATTATTACGCGAATTAAGCATGGGCCTATGGAAATTCCAGAAAGCGATGGATGAATTGGGACATGCCAATAAAGTAACCACCTTCTCCATGTCAGACTTTGGTCGCTCAATGAGCAACAATGGTGATGGCACTGACCATGCATGGGGTGGACACCACATTGTCATGGGAGGTGACGGTCAATCGGCCCCGGGTAACTTACAAGGTGGTCAAATGCTGGGTTCGTTGCCGGATATTCGTCTGGGAGGTAATGATGACCACAAAGAAAAGGGGCGTATTATTCCTTCTACCAGTCAGGATCAGCTCAACGCCACCTTGTGCCGCTGGTTTGGTGTGGATGAAAGCATGTTAGCCGGTGTTTTCCCCAACCTGGCGAACTTCGCTGACACTGGTAACAGTCCTTACCTGGATGACCTGTTTGCCTGATCGATACATACTGAAAAACGGCCATATCAATCAAATTGAGAAAGGCAAAAATGATGAAGTAGCTGCAACATAGTAGTTGCTTCATATTGACAGGAAAACACTCAATGTATTAATAACCAGCCTGTTTTTTTGGCAAATCTTAGCAATTCAATACATTTGCTCCATCGCTTAATGGTAAACTGCGCCCTTCGTTAAAAAAACGTATAAGGCCTTATGAAAATTGCCAATAAACTACGCTGGGTGATGGCTGCCGGAGTAATGGTAGCGACCTTGTTGTTTCTGTTATTTCTTTTTTTTGCTACTCAGAGCATTATTGATGTATGGGACAGACTGCAACAACTGCCAGAATGGTTGTTCTACACCTACAGCAGCATTATCGCTGCCATCATCATTGGTAGTGGCACCTTTGTATACCGGTTATTAACCAGCGGTAGCAAACCCGGTGACACGGGTAAATCAGAGCCAGTTAATGAAAAACAATTACGCAGCGAACTGGATTTATATGAAGAATCCGGCATGGATGCCACGCCGCTGCGTGATGAATTAGCGCAACTGCAAAGCCGCAAAGACAGCGGACAGATTAATATCGCTTTTTTCGGCGACGTCAGCACCGGGAAATCATCCATTATCAAAGCCCTGCTACCCGAGGCAGACATTAAAACCAGCCTGCGCGGCGGCTCTACCCGTGAAATCAAAGAATACCTCTGGCAAACGGCTTCAGGTGACCGTTTATTGCTAACCGATCTTCCGGGACGGAATGAGGCCGAAGGCGAGCTGGATGAACTGGTACGCGATGAAGCGGTTCGCGCTCAGATGGTCGTCTATGTTATGGACTCTGATTTCAGTCGAACACAACATGAAGATGTGCAACAATTACTCAGCTTTGGCAAACCCATGCTGCTGGCTTTCAATAAAAGTGACCAATACACTGAGGCTGAACGTCAGCTACTCACTCAGCGCATTGAAGAGCGCCTTCCTGCAGAAAAAGGCAAAAAATCACTATTCAAGATCGTGTTCATCCAATCAGGTGGCAATGAAGAAATACTGAAGATTTATCCTGATGGCCGCGAGGAAACGCTAATCCGCCCCCGCGAACCGAACGTAACAGCATTGATAGAACAAATGCAGCAGGAAATTGATGGCAGCACCGAGTGGCTGGAACAATTACGTGATGCCAGTGTTTTCACGCTGGTGAAACACAAACTGGACGAGTCACGCGAAAATTATCTGCGCAATAAAGCAGAAAAAATTGTTCGCACAGCCACACGTAATGCGATACTGGGATCAATGGCTGCGCTCAGCCCCGGCACTGACATTATCATTCAGGGTGTTCTGGGCGCCAAAATGGTAAAAGACCTGTGTACTTTATATGACAGCCCGATGAGCCAGGTGGATATTGATGATTTCCTCGATTTCAGTCAGGGACAAATCAAAAAAAGCATACCTATTTTATTAGCTGTCGCCGGTAACGGGCTAAAAGCATTTCCGGGCATAGGCACCGTCGCAGGCGGGTTGGTACATGCGGTGGCTTACGGGTTAATATTTGATGCACTGGGGCATTCAGTTGCCAGCACGCTGGAAAAACGGGGCGAATTAAAAGCAGCACCCGCAGCACTGACTTTTCGGGAGATGTTAAGTGGCAATCTGGAAGACCGTACAAAAACATTTACCCGATTGGTTGTCGACCAGTACCGAAGAAAAAACAATTGAAGACGACACAAAGACAAAGACTGAAATGGATTTCTGGAAAAACATGCAACAACACGTGCCGGAGTGGGTGAAGGACATCCCCGGTTCCGTCAATAATTTAAAAAAAGAAGCATACACAAGGAATGCTGACGCGGGAGAAATAACCGACAAAGCTACCGGCACTGAAGCAAGCGGGGGTCCGGAACACATTAATGAAAAAAGACCGGCAACCGGTGATTCCCATTTAAAGCTGGCGACGGAAAGCCTCCGCCAGCTTTTGGACGATGAACGCATACCCGGCAGTGTGCGGAATGTGTTAAATGAGGATTATTCACAAGTACAACGCATGCTCGACAAACTTGAGCACGGTCACATACATATCGCCGTATTTGGCCGGGTCAGCGTGGGTAAATCATCGCTGTTAAATGCCTTACTGGGAAAGGAAGCCTTTAGTGTCAGTGTATTACATGGTGAGACCAAGCAAACTGACATCCAGAACTGGGAGCAATATGAAGATGGTGGTTTATTCCTGATTGACACTCCCGGCATCAATGAAGTCGCAGGCGAAGCGCGGGAGCGCATGGCACATGATGTCGCCGAACGTTCGGATCTTGTACTATTTGTGGTGGATGGCGACCTGACTGATGTGGAGTTCAATGCGCTGAAAACCGTCGCATCAAGCCATCGCCCTACGTTGCTAATTGTCAATAAAGCGGATCGTTATACCGAAAAAGAACAACGTCAGCTACGGGCAATTCTCCGTGAGCGCACGCAAAGTATCATCAACCCGGAAAACATTGTATTCACCACCGCACAGTCTTCACATCAGGTGATTATTACCATCGACGACGATGGTAATGAACGTGAAACAACACGTTCACGGCCGACTGAAATCATTAACCTGAAAACCCGGCTATGGGACATACTTGAATCAGAAGGCAAAACGCTGGCAGCACTGAATGCATCATTATTCGCCGGAAACCTCAGTAATGAGGTGGGCCAGCGAATTTTAGAAGTGAAGCATGAGTTGGGTAAAAAAACCATCCGCATGTACTGCCTCAGCAAAGGCATGGCAGTCGCACTGAACCCTATTCCGGTCGCGGATCTTATCGCAGCGGCGGCTATTGATGCCGGCATGATCGTGCACCTGTCACGGCTCTACGGCTTACCCATGTCAGCCAGTGAGGCCGGTGAACTTATACGCACCATCTTAGGCCACCTGATTTTACTCATGGGTACCACCTGGGCCATTAATTTGCTGTCTTCTGCGTTGAAGCTCTCCACCGGTGGTCTGTCCACGGTGTTAACCGCAACGACTCAGGGTGCCATTGCATGGTACAGCACGCTGGTGGTGGGTAGCGTTGCTGAGCGCTGGCTGGCCAATGGTAAATCATGGGGTGATGCCGGGCCGAAGCTGGCAGTACAACAAATACTGGATTCATTGGATCGTGATTCTGTGGTAGCGGAAGCACGTGATGAAATCTTAACTTATATGCGCAAAACGATTAAAAGCTGATTACTGTGGAAGTCGCAGACTTCCACGCTTGTGATGTAAAACTTTTCATGCGGGTTCCTATGAAGACGACAAAAAACCTGGCTATTATCGCCGTATTAATTATTGCTGCCATCTACCAATATCTGGGTGAGGGTAATGATGGGCAAAATCACAAGGGTGCATCTAATCAGCCATCGGTGAGTAGCACACAAAATGTGCAGTTGCCTAACCAGGATGCGGTCATAAAGCGTATCCGGGCAGCGGCTGATGATACTAACTCCAAATTCTGGACTACGGTGCAAGGCACGGTTATTAAAAATCTGAAAGACGATAATGAAGGCAGCCGTCACCAGAAGTTTTTGGTGAAGGTGGCCTCTGATGTTACTTTGTTAGTCGCTCACAATATTGACATTGCACCCCGTGTACCCGTATCTGAAGGTGATAGGGTCACCTTACACGGTGAGTACGCCTGGAATAACCGGGGTGGCGTTATTCATTGGACACACCGTGACCTAAAAGGACGCCGCAAAGGCGGCTGGATTGAAGCTAATGGGAAGCGCTACGAATAAGCGCTCCCTTTTAGCGTTGTCTCACTTAAACAAGCTGAGAGGACTCACTAATGTCGAGGCATCACGCAGGAAGGTTTTGGTGCGGGATTCGACCATCACAATCCGGTCATCGCGCTCCAGCAACGGATCAGGCGCACGGCCTTCACGAATGGCCTGCAGATTCACAGCATAACGCCGGAAACTACCATTCCGGTCACGGCGGAATAAATTAGCCTGTTCTTTATCTGCCAGCTCAGTAACACCACCCGCCATCGCCACGGCCTGCATAAATGTCATACCAGGCTGTAATTGAAATATACCGGGGCTGGCAACCGTGCCATCAACGGTAAAGCGGTTATAAGTACCTTCCTGTACAACAATGCGGTCATCCTGCAATAACGCCAGATCCTGCATCCTGCCTTCGCGAATAGCCGCCAGATCAATGGGTTGCTGGCTGACCTGTCCACGTGTATTTTTGCGTAACAAAATCGCACGGTGCACGTCTGCATTGGCTTCCAGACCGCCCGCCAGTGCGATGGCCTGCAATACAGTCATATCACCGGCTACAGGAAAGATTCCGGCTTTTTTGACCGCACCTTCTACCGTCACCCGGTTTTGCACAGACTCTTTCACTACCACCGTAACCTGCGGGTTATTCATGTAAGTTTGCTCAAGCTTCTGAGCGATGACCCGCTCAAGCTGGGCAGGCTTCATTCCCCGTGCACGTATTGAGCCAATTAATGGGAAGGTAATCTGTCCACGACTATCCACCCGCAACTCACGCGTCAGATCAGGCACCTTAAACAC
>CACVAV010000163.1 GCA_902727945.1 uncultured Thiotrichaceae bacterium
TTGTATTCGCTGCGTAATGCTTCACTGTTCATCACTGCATTAAGATGGCTAACAGGTGACCAGATACGATCCAATCGGTTATCGTTTTCATTTAACGGGTATAAGAGATTATCCCAGGTCGGCTCAATTTCCTGTTTCAATCGTTGTGATAACCACTGGCGATTTTCATCAAGAATGGTATCAACAGCGGGCGTGATATGTTCCGGTTTGATCTGACTAAAAGTCGGCAAACCTTGTTCGGAGAGTAGTGGATTGATCATGATTTCTATACTGACTGACCGGAATGTTTCACGTGAAACATTCCGGTTATAAATAAAATGCAGAGACAAATTGCAGCAGGTGCAAAAGGTTCTTTGCGGTGACTGAGCTACGCTAAATGTTAAACGTCGAGGTTTTCAACCGAAAGGGCATTGCTTTCAATAAACTCACGCCGTGGTTCAACCTGATCACCCATTAGCGTTGTAAAAATTTCATCAGCACCGACAGCATCTTCAATTTTAACCTGCATTAGTCTGCGCGCTTCCGGATCCATTGTTGTTTCCCATAGCTGATCCGGATTCATTTCACCCAGACCTTTATAGCGACTGATCTGCAGTCCCCGGTTGGCTTCTTTCATCAACCACTCGACCATTTCATCAAAGCGGCTGACTGCCAGTTTACGCTCACCACGCTGGATATAAGCACCTTCATTGAGTAAGCCATCCAATTCCTGATTTACCTTGATCAACAACTGCATTTCAGGCGTCGTGAACAAATCCTGATCTAAAGTAATAATGTTATCCAAACCGTGCTGACGGCGATTAATCTCAACCTGCCAGCGTTTATTATCGGTCTTATCAAATGCAACACTATAGCTACGCTCACCATTCATGCGCACATTTAGGTTATCAACTACAGCAGACACCCACTGGTAATAACCTTCACCAGTGGTTTCACCGTTTTCAGTAGGTATCGGTTCAAACAGTAGTGCCTCCATCACGTCACGGTCATAACGACGCCCCAGGCGGCCGATAATTTGTTTAGCTGAATTGTATTGTTTGAGCAATGACTCTAAAGCAATACCACTGACCGAAGGAGAAGTCGCATCAAGGTGTAACTGTGAGCCATCCAGCGCCAGTTGCGTCAGGTGAGCTTCCAATGCAGGTTGATCTTTTACATACTGTTCCTGCTTGCCACGTTTGACCTTAAACAAGGGAGGTTGAGCAATATAAATATGACCACGTTCAACCAGTTCGTGCATCTGACGATAGAAGAAGGTCAACAGTAAAGTACGGATGTGCGAGCCATCGACGTCAGCATCCGTCATAATAATGATGCGGTGATAACGTAATTTATCCGGATTGTAATCATCCCTACCGATACCACAACCTAATGCAGTAATCAGTGTGCCGACTTCAGCTGACTGCAACATTTTATCAAAACGCGCTTTCTCAACATTGAGGATTTTACCTTTCAGCGGCAGAATAGCCTGCGTGCGACGATCACGTCCCTGTTTAGCAGAACCACCCGCAGAGTCGCCCTCCACCAGGAATATTTCAGACAGCGCCGGGTCTTTCTCCTGACAATCAGCCAACTTACCCGGAAGACCCGCGATATCTAACGCACCTTTGCGGCGGGTCATTTCCCGTGCTTTACGCGCCGCTTCACGCGCTCTGGCAGCTTCAACCATTTTACCGGCAATAGCTTTGGCTTCCTGCGGATTTTCCAACAGAAAGTCATTCAGGCTTTCCGACATAGCAGACTCAACCGCAGTCTTCACCTCAGATGAAACCAGCTTGTCTTTAGTCTGAGATGAAAATTTCGGATCAGGCACCTTCACGGATAAAACAGCCGTTAAACCTTCACGTGAGTCATCACCTGTTGGTGAAACTTTTTCCTTTTTCGCTAAACCTTCACGTTCGATGTATTGGTTTAAGGTACGGGTCAGGGCAGAACGAAAACCAGAAAGGTGAGCACCACCATCCCGTTGCGGAATATTATTAGTGAAGCAGAAAATATTTTCCTGATAGGAGTCATTCCACTGCAGACTGACTTCCACGCCAATGTCATCTTTCACACCGGAGAAATAAATAACATTCGGGTGAATGGGGGTCTTTTTACGGTTCAGATGCTGCACAAAAGCGGTGATACCCCCTTCATATTCAAAGGTATCTTCACGACCTTCACCACGCCGGTCAACCAGACGAATGCGCACACCCGAATTTAGGAAGGACAATTCGCGTAGGCGCTTAGCCAAAATATCGTAGTTAAACTCGGTGATCGCAAAGATTTCTTTACTAGGCATGAAACGTACTGAAGTGCCAGTGCCTTCGGTATCATCAATCACTTCCAATGGTGTTATCGGATCACCCAACTGGTATAGCTGGCGATGAACTTTGCCATGGCGGCGAATAGTTAATTCAAGATCTTCTGACAGGGCGTTTACAACAGAAACACCGACACCGTGCAGGCCACCCGATACCTTGTAAGAGTTATCATCGAATTTACCACCGGCATGCAGAATGGTCATAATCACTTCAGCAGCAGGTTTTCCTTCTTCAGGGTGGATATCCACCGGAATACCACGCCCGTCATCGGTAACCCTGACGGCACCGTCGCTGAATAACTCAACTTTGATTTCTTTGCAGTGTCCGGCTAAGGCTTCATCAATGGAGTTATCAACGACCTCAAATACCATGTGGTGCAGGCCCGTGCCATCATCAGTATCACCAATGTACATGCCGGGGCGTTTGCGTACTGCTTCCAGTCCTTTGAGGACTTTGATATTAGAGGAATCGTATTTTTGTTCAGTCATAAATTTTCCTAAATCACTCGATCACTGTTACCAGACACCACAGACACCATCACATTTTGATGTCATCAATCCGCCCATGTTCCACGTGAAACATCTTCCCGTGTTTGGGTAAGAAGCCACCTTCAGGAGGCCGTGTTCCGGTAACAATCAGTTGTTGTCTGGTCTGTTTTAACACCTGATAAAGTAAATCCTGATTATCGCTGTCTAATTCAGAGGCCAAATCATCTATCGCTATAATACCGCGTTTCGTGTCCTTAGTGGTGATTGCCTCACTTTGCGCTAATAACAAAGCAATACCGAACATTTTTAACTGTCCACGGGATGCAAACTGCGCCACCGGTAACCCATCAAACAACATATTCAGATCACCACGATGACAGCCGTATAAAGTCATTCCCTGATCGCTTTCCTGTTCCTGCTTGCTGGCATAAAACGCGCTGAGCTGAGTCTCATCATTGAGTTTAACCTGTGCCGGAAAGCCGTTATACAGTTTTAGTACCAATGAACCTTGTTGCTTAAACAGAAATTTCAAATTGTCCAGTGCTTCAATAATTGCCTGTAAAGCATCCTCACGGAAATGATGGATACGCGGCTGTAGCTTAACTAGCTGTTCAGTCCAGTATTGTAAGGCATAGCGTTGTTGCGGATCTCTCAGGCAGCTATTGCGTTGTTTCAGTACCCGCTGGTAATTTTTCCAATCCTGATGAAAATCTTTATTCCGGTAAAACGCGACCCAATCCAGTAAAGCCCGCCGTTGCCCGGGTGAGCCGGTAAGCAGGGTGATGGTGTCCGGATGAATAACAGTTAACGGTAAATGACTGCTTAACTCAGCTTGTTGATTCACATCAGCATGGTTAATGCGGATACGCGTATTTTTTAAAGTCTTACTAATCCCAATGGGATATTCAGACTGCAAAGCATCATCATGAACCCGTCCGGTAACGGTGAGTTGCTCCGTACCGTTGCGAATGACTTCACGGATACGTGGTGTACGGAATGAACGACCACTGGCCAGAATAGATACTGCTTCCAGTAAACTGGATTTACCGGCAGCATTGCCACCAATCACCAGATTAACCGAATCAGACAACTCAATAGCCCATTTATCGATTAAACGGCAATTTTCAATATTAAGCTGCTTTAACCACACCCGCTAAATTCCGCTCATTATCTGAAGTATTTTACAAACGGATAGGCATGACAACATTGCAAATAGTTTCATCTGCCGGATCAGTGATCAATGCACTGCTTTCTGCAGAATTCAATTGCAAGGTCATGGTATCACTGCTGAGGTGAGCCACGGCATCCTGAACGTAATTAATATTAAAACCGATATTAAAATCTTCGCCCTGATAACTGACATCCAGTTCATCACTGGCTGTTTCCTGTTCCGGATTATTCGATTGCACCTTCAGCACATTTTCAGCAAGACTCAAACGCACCCCACGGAATTTCTCATTCGATAGAATGGCTACCCGTGACAACATATTTTTAAAGTCTTTCCGGTCAATATCAATCTTGATCTGTCCCTGTGCCGGTACAGCTGCCTGATAGTCCGGATAACGGCCGTCGACCAGTTTAGTGGTGAATGTTAACTGATCTATTTGCACGCGCAGGTGGTTCTGACTTAACTGTACCTGTACGGGTATCTGACAATCAGCCCTGAGAAGCCGTGACAGCTCCAACACGCCTTTCCTGGGGATAATGACTTGTACGGTATCCTCCAGTGCTTTAAGGCTCTCAGAATCGTTCTGGTGCGTACACAATGATAAGCGGTGACCGTCTGTAGCGACTGTACGGATATACGTGCTGGTCAGCTCGAACAGCATGCCATTGAGATAATACCGCACGTCCTGGTTAGCCATCGCGAAGGCTGTATTTTCCAACAGGGCTTTAAACTGATTCTCCGGCAATTCAAAAGCAAACGCCTCGCCGATATTATCCAGATCAGGAAATTCAGTAGCTGGTAGTGTTGCCAGTTCAAAGCGACTGCGACCACAACTGACAATCGCCCGGTTGTTACCAGGAATATCAATTGCGACCAGACTTTCAGCAGGTAGTGCTTTACAAATATCAGCCAACTTACGTGCAGGCAAAGTAACTTCACCATCAGTACAATCGATTAACGACGACGAAGTGGCTATCTCCAGCTCAAGGTCAGTACCCCGCCAGAATACCTGGCTGTTCTCGATTCTGACTAAGACATTTTCCAGTATCGGTGTGGTATGTCTTTTCTCAATAGCTCCCAGTGTTGCGTTCAGGGATTCCAGTAATGTTTCTCGTGTCTGTGTTAATTTCATTTATATATAGTCTTTTATAATAACAATAATAAGCAAAGCAGTTTTCTGTGCATAAATTAGTAAACCATTGTTTATCTTAACTTTATTTGGCACATTCAGCTAACATTAACTGTGTTCCTGCGACCTCAATTGTTGTTAATCATTTGTGGATAACTTTTTATAACCAGCTTATCCACAGCTTTCTCTCAGTTTTACATTACGCTTATACCGCCCTTATACAGGCCCGGACATGACGTCATATCAGTTGGTTAATGTCCGTGTCAGGATGCGGTAATCTTCTTCAATGCGGCTATCAGACTCCCTTAATTCCAGTATTTTACGGCAGGCATGTAGCACCGTCGTGTGGTCACGTCCGCCAAATTCAGTGCCTATCTCCGGCAGACTGTGGTTAGTCAGTTCTTTAGATAATGCCATGGCTACTTGTCTGGGTCGTGCTACAGAGCGTGTACGGCGCTTAGAATCCATCTCATTAGTCCGTATATTATAGTATTGTGCGACCACCTTTTTAATATTGGTGATAGAGACCATTTTATCCTGACTGGCGAGCTGATCACGCAGCGCTTCATGGACAAAATCCATGGTGAGTTCGGAGATACAACGCAGGCGCATATTGGCAATAATACGTTGCAAAGCACCCTCTAAATCACGGATATTAGAACGGAAACGTTTACCAATAAAAAAGGCAATATCCTGTGGCAGATTCAGGTTGGCGTCTTCAGCTTTTTTACGCAGGATAGCCACACGGGTTTCCAGATCAGGTGGCTCTACATGTACCGTCAACCCCCAGTTAAAGCGTGAGCGCAGGCGGTCATCAATGCCTTCCACATCACGCGGGAAACGGTCACTGGCCAGAATAATCTGTTTCTTACCCTGGCCTTCCAGTAGCGCATTAAAGGTATGAAAGAATTCTTCCATCGAGCGCTCTTTACCGGCAAAAAACTGTATATCATCAATCAACAGCGCATCTACGTTACGGTAGTGTTGTTTGAATTCATCGATACGTGAGTTACGCAGTGCGGTCACCATATCGTTCACAAAACGTTCGGCATAAACATACAGCACATGAGCCTCCGGGTTGAACTCGATAATGCGGTTACCAATAGCGTGCATCAGGTGGGTTTTACCCAAACCTACACCGCCGTAAATAAACAACGGATTGTACGACCCTCCGGGATCTTCGCCGACTTTCAGCGAAGCCGCACGCGCCAATTGATTAGATTTACCTTCAACAAAATTGCCAAAGGTCATTTTGCTGTTCAGCGCATTGACAAAGCTACCACCAAAGGTTGAGGCAGCTGCACTTTGTTGATGCGGAGGCAATGAGGAAGGCGGTAATTGTGCACCGTTATTGTGTTGAGCGTTGTGCGATGAGGCTGGTGGCGCATAATGATTGTTTTGTGGTGCTGATTGTGTCGAGTGCCTGTCAGTTTTTGGTGCCTCTGCTGGTTGGGGACGCGGCAAAGGTTGTGGTACCGGGCGGGAACCAATTTGCAGAATCACATCATATTCTTTAACCCCTGACAGGTTACGTGCATGAAACAGAATGCG
>CACVAV010000164.1 GCA_902727945.1 uncultured Thiotrichaceae bacterium
AATCAGGTTCTCACCACCAGTGTCTTAGCCAGTTTATCGTGCCAGCCCTGTTTCTTTTTATCCCAGATGACCCAGAAATAACCTAAAAGCAAGGCGATGGTCGAAAGGATATAGCCAAAGTAACGGCCAATGTATTGACCCGTGGAAGGTTTGCCGCCGGTCTCAGCATCAATAATCTTAATGCCCATCATCATCTTGCCCGGCGTGGCTGATTTATAGATCCAGAAAGCTATGACCAGAATGAAAGGCAACAGGTAGTTGATAACTACATCTGCACCACCCATAACAAATGCCTCTGAATCTAAAAAAGCATCACCATAAACTAAATAAGTCAGCGGTATGGTAATCAGCAGGATAAACACGGTATCCAAAATCGTAGCCAGAAAGCGCCGCCAGAATCCGGCATATAACTGTTCAGTAGGTAAGTCATCCCGCAGTAGTGGTGCTTCCGGAGTTTTATAAAGATCATTTTCCATAATGATTCAGCCTGTCATATTGATTAAAAATTATTGGAGTGCTTTTTTATAAGCCACCAACACCCATATCCTACACGCTTCTTTCAGGCTGATGTAGGTGGGAAACTCCCCTATATTGTAAAACATGCCCCGTCGGCTCCTGCGTGGGCAAAGTATGCACCTATTGTGGGCGTTTAGCTGGATCTATGCTGCTCTGCGACGCGGTACATACTCAACCGGGCGAGCCGGGCTTTCAATAACCTGTAACTGAACAGGCTGTAACGAGACAACTTCCATTTCATTGCTCTCAACAAACCAACGGATATAACCGGCCAGCTCAGTACCCAGCGCATCGAAATTGACGTAGATACTACTACCATGTGTATCACATTGTCTGGGGTGTAAATTAGCTGAGTAGCGCATAATCCGCTTCATCGGATCGAAGGTAGCGCCTGCTTCACAAACCCGCTCAGCCCAGTTGGATGGGCGAAATTTTTGGCCAGCTACATAGCCGGAAATAATACATTTACCGTGTTTCATCATGAGGTCAGTCTTTAGTGGTCGTTTTTGGCGGGCGCATCCTAACAAGGATAGTGTTGCATGTATAGCTTAAGTGATAGGCAGCAGACCGGAATAGATAATTTGCCACGGGCCGACTTGCTCCTTCGGCGTTGACTTTATTTCTGCAACCCTGTATCAATGAGTTTAATACCCTATAATTAATAAAAATCATAATGAATTTTGCCAACGATC
>CACVAV010000165.1 GCA_902727945.1 uncultured Thiotrichaceae bacterium
ACCACCTGCGGATAGATCAGGTGTTCTTTGCTTAATACACGTCTGGCTAAGCTATCAGCAGTATCACTTTCAAGTACCGGAATGCGCGCCTGCATAATCACCGGGCCGCCATCTAATTCCGGTGAAACAAAATGTACACTGACACCATGCACGGCAGCACCGTCATCAAGTGCACGTTGGTGAGTGTGAGTGCCTTTGTAGGCGGGCAGTAGGGAAGGGTGGATATTAAGCAGTTTGCCCTGATAATGCTGGGTGAATCCACCACTTAGTATACGCATGAAACCGGCCAGCACAACAAGGTCGGCGTCGGTGGTGTCAATGTGTGTAATCAGTTCAGCATCAAAAGCTTCACGTGATTCAAATTGTTTGTGATCAATGACGTGTGTGCTGATGCCACTTTTTGCAGCGCGTTCCAGTCCGAAAACATCCGGGCGGTTGCTGATAACCACTGAGATCCGGCCATTGATCTGACCGGATTCACAGGCATCGATAATCGCTTGCAAATTACTACCGCTGCCTGAAATCAGTACAGCGATATTTTTTTTCGCACTATTCACACAACTTCCGGTGTGCTCAATCGACATATTTGACAACAGGTGTTTCTGCTTCAGCGGTATCAATTTCACCAATAACCCAGGCAGGGATATTATCAAGGCGGCAGGTTGTCATGACATCTTCTACCTGTTTCTGTGGCACAGCGATCACCATGCCAATACCGCAGTTAAAGGTGCGCAACATTTCACTTTCGTCGATATTGCCTTGTTCCTGTAGCCAGTTAAATATTTCAGGTTGTATCCAGCTATCACGTTTGATTTTAGCTTCAGTGTGGGCGGGTAATACACGTGGAATATTTTCACTCAGGCCGCCACCTGTGATATGAGCTACGGTATGAATTTCATAACTCTTCAGCAGTTTCAGGATGATTTTTGCATAGATGCGCGTGGGTTCCAGCAGCGTTTGGCCTAATGTGCTGTCACCAAAAGCGGAGTTCAGGTCTGCCCCACTGACTTCCAGAATTTTGCGTATCAATGAATAGCCATTGGAATGAGGGCCGCTGGCACCTAAACCGATCAGGGCATCGCCACGATAAACCTGTGAACGATCAAGAATTTTATCCCGTTCAACAACGCCGACGCAGAAACCGGCTAAGTCAAAATCACCGTCTCTGTATAAGCCCGGCATCTCTGCTGTTTCGCCGCCCGCCAGTGCTGCGCCGGACTGGATGCAACCATCAGCAATGCCTTTGACCACTGATTCTGCTACATCAATGTCAAGTTTACCCGTAGCGTAGTAGTCAAGAAAAAACAGCGGTTCAGCGCCACTCACGATGATGTCATTGACACACATGGCGACCAGGTCAATACCAATCGTATCGTAAATACCGGTTTCCAGTGCCAGCTTAAGCTTGGTACCTACACCGTCAGTGCCCGACACCAGTATTGGGTTTTTATAGCCGGGTGGGATGGACATTAATGCACCAAAGCCACCAATACCAGAAAGAATTTCCGGACGTTTGGTTCTTTGAGCATGCGGTTTGATACGCTCGACCAATTCATTGCCTGCATCAATATCAACGCCAGCATCACGATAAGTCAGGGAAGGGGAATCACCTTCGGCCATTATTGTCTTTCCAAAATCTGAATGGCATCAAATTTTATCATGTATTGATAGCTGACGCTTAGCTTATCGCTGCACTGTTTATTTTGATCGAAATTTTATCAGAAAAATATATTCATTAGTTTCAGTTGTTTGACTGTCTTTTTTAATGCAATTTCATTATTATTAAATTTAATTATGCTATATCAATAAAAATTCAACCTAAATGTGCAGGGCATGCATTGGGTTGAGGGCTGATGTGCTGTATCTACAAGGCAGATAATAACGTGATCAAAAATAGGGCATTTTTTTTCTTGATAGGAGTGCTTTGTCTTGCACAGGGGGTGCAGGCGAGTACAGAAGAAGGGCAGGACTTGCCCGATTCAGACTTTGATGGTTTAAGCGATGAAGTGGAACGGCTATTGGGGACTAATTCCTGGCTGACAGACACGGATGGTGATGGTTTATCGGATTTATTGGAAGTGGGCAATGAGCCTATGAATCCACTTGATTCTGATCATGATCGTATGATTGATGCGTTGGATATTGATGATGATAATGATGGTATACCTACCGTCGTTGAGTCCAAGCAGGACAGCGACGGTGATGGTATTCCTGATTATTTAGACCTTGATACTGACGGCGATGGTATTCCGGATAGCCTGGAAGCGGGTATCAGTGGCTTAGACGCTGACAATGATGGTCTGGACGATGACTTTGATGTGGATCAGAGCGGGGGTGAAGACCGTAACGGTGACGGTATTGATGGGCACCGATTAATGCCCGATAACGATGGTGATGGTATTCCTGATATTAGTGATGCATCAGATAATGATGGTCGCTCCGGTGATTTAGATAAGGATGGTTTGAGTAATTATTTTGAGGAACAATTGGGTTCTGATCCGTCCTTGGCGGATAGCGATCGTGATGGCGTTCCGGATACATTGGAAATCGGGGCTGGGGCTGATCCGCTGGATACAGACGGTGATGGTCAGCCGGATATTCTTGATACGGATGACGATAATGATGGAGTGCTGACGAAGTGGGAGGTGCCTAATCGATCAATAGCCCCTTTCCTGGCAGACACTGATGCTGACGGGGTATTTAATTACCTTGATACGGATGACGATGGTGATGGAATACTCAGCCGTGATGAAGATAGTAACCGTGATGGCCAATTGTTCAACGATGATAGTGATGCTGATGGCATTGCTAACTACCTTGATTTCGATGATGCAGACGGGCCGGGAGCCGACCGGGATAAGGATGGATTAACTGATCGTCTGGAGCTTGCGATCGGGAGTAACCCGAATGGGACAGATACGGATAATGATGGTATTAGTGATGAGCTGGAAATTGGGCTGTATGAATCCACACCGGCAGACACCGATGGTGATGGTGTGTTCGATTTTCTGGATCAGGATGATGATGGTGACGGTATTCCTACCTTGGTGGAAGGCGAGGGCGACCGTGATGGTGATGGCCGGGTTAATTACCTGGATGCAGATTCCGGCGTTTATTTTTATTGTATAGCTGATGGGCGGATTGTCGATAATATTCGTGATTTCAGTGTGCTGCCCGCCAGTGATGCTGAAGTGAACGGTGATATGGCTGCTGGCCGCTTTCGTTGGCAAGTCAGTCAACCCGGCACTTATACTTTGAAATTTACCTTACCTGAAGGCATGAGTATTGCCGGGCCAGCAGGTGCTAAAGGCTTTGCGCCGGGCGAGGCGGATAGCGGTGCAGTGTCCTTAGGCCGGGGTGAGGATATTGCCAGGAAGGGGTTTTTATCTGCATTTAATCGGGACGACCTGCCGGACTGGTACGAGCAATTTGTTATTGGTGACAGCGCAATATCACTGATCAATTTGAACATTCCGCTACAGGGTGGCACGTGTAGTCAGGCGTTAGTGGGTGTTCCGGTGACTCAACCGAAGTAATTTGTTCTGCACTGCATAAGCAAATAATTTACTATTGTGAGTTCATTGTTTATCTGTTGAGAGGATATTATGAGGAAAGGAACGTCATTATTAGCAGGTCTGTTGCTGGCCTGTTCACTGAGCACGGCGGTGAGCGCTGATGAAGTGTTGCTTGAGCACGATGGGATTTCGCTGCGGGCCGACTTAAATCTGGCTGATGATAAAACATTAGCGGATGGTGTGGTCATGATGCTGCATGGGACTTTAGCGCATAATCGCATGGAGATTATGTCAACGGTCTCTGAGTTATTGAACGAGGCCGGTTACAACACATTAGCCGTTAATCTTGGTTTTGCGCTGGATAAACGGGCCGAGGGTATGCTGGATTGTGGCATTGAGCACCGTCATCGTTATGAAGATGCCGTACAAGAGTTAACAGCATGGACGGACTGGTTAGAGAAAGAGGGTGCGACGAAGGTGGCTGTGTGGGGGCACTCACGGGGTGGCGCTCAGGTAGCCTGGTTTGCCAGCGAGCATGACAGCGATTTATTAAGTCAGATTATTCTGGTCGCACCGGCTACTTTCGCTGCGGCATCGGCAGCTGACGGCTATGAGAAACGTTACGGTAAACCCCTGGCTGAACTCATGAGCGAGGCTCAGAAGCTGGTGGATGCGGGTAAAGCTAATGAAATCATGAATGTGCCGGGTTTTGTTTATTGTGAAGATGCTAAGGCATCAGCTGAATCTTTTGTGTCTTATGGTCGTGCTGATGAGCGCAAAAACACACCAACTACATTGAAAAAAATTACCAAACCGACGTTGGTGGTGATCGGTAGTGCGGATGAGGTGGTGACTGATTTGGCAGGGCAGCTGAGTGGTGCTGCTCAGGATAATGTCCGGGTTGAAACGATTGAGGGTGCCGGGCATTTCTTCCGTGATCTTTATGCGGATGATATGGTTGAAGTCATTGATGATTTTCTGGACTGGGAATAAAGCCTGAATGACAGAAGGGTGAGGCGGTGATTTAATGATTTACCGGATTGGGTTGCTTGGGTGGCTCAGATTTTCCAGCACGAACAAATCATCGCCTTGCAGTTGGTTTTTACAATTCTGTAGGCGGGTTCCGTTAGGCAATGTTAAGCCCGGATTCAATTCTGATAACGGGTAAACAACAAAAGAACGTTCGCACAGATAAGGGTGGGGTACTTTTAAGTCGGGTTCATCAATGATGCTGTCACCATAAAGTAGCAGATCCAGATCCAGTGTGCGTGGCCCCCAGTGTTGATTGGGCAGGCGCTCACGACCATGATTGTTTTCGATATGGAATAAGGCGTGTAATAAATCAATCGCTGGTAGTTCAGTGGTGATAGCCGCGACAGCATTCACATAGTCGGGTTGATTTTGCGGGCCGTGTGGTTTGCTGCTGTATAACCTGGAGTATTCATCCAACTTAAGCTGTTGATGAATGCTGAGTTGTTCCAGTGCTGATTGTACATTGGCGACAGCATCACCCAGATTACTGCCAATACCAATGTAGCAACGGGTTTCCATTTTGATCAGGTGCCGGTCTTCTTTCTTGGACGACGCTTTTTGCGGCGTTTACCGGTTTTGCTGTACATCAACAGGCGTTCTTCGGCGGTGACTTCCTGAAACGTTGTCCACCATTGACTCTCATCACTAACCGGTTCACCGGATTGTGCGCGCAACACCAGAAAATCATAAGCTGCCCGGAAACGAATATTGTTAAACAGGGCATTGGCCCTGCGCTGTTCCCTGCTGTGAAAACGGGGTTGCAGTGTCCATATTTCACGGGTGATATTGCTGAAGCGTTTTGGAATAGCGGTATGCTGTACTTGTTTGCGTAGCACATCGGTGGCAGCGATATTCAATGCCTGCATTTCCGGATGGCCTTCTTCCTGCGCCAGTGCTTTAAGCCGTGATACTTCATCCCACAGTAAAATGGCATACAGGAACGGCGGCATAACTGATTTACCTTCGGCAATACGGTTATCAGTATTTTGTAATGCCGACTCCAGCAGCTGCTTAAACTGGCCATCCTGATCATGTTTCAGGCTTTTTACCGTCACCGGTAACAGGTATTCCAATACACCGTACTGATCCAGTAAGCGGAAAGATTTCAGGCCATAACCACTGTGCAGCAGTTTAAGCATTTCATCAAACAAACGTGCCGGTGCCACCGCGCCCAGTAATGATGCCATCGGTAAAATCAATGCTTCGGTATCGCCGGTAATTTTACAATCCAGTTTCGCGGCGAAACGCAGCGCCCGCATCATACGCACAGGGTCTTCACGGTAGCGCTGTTCAGGATCGCCAATCAGGCTAATATGTCTTTTTTCCAGATCAGCCAGGCCACCGACAAAATCCAGAATCTCACCATTAACCGGGTTGTAATACAGAGCATTGATGGTGAAATCACGCCGCCAGGCATCTTCTTCCAGCGTGCCGTAGACATTATCGTGGATAATCCGGCCTTGTGCATTAACTTGTCCACCGGCACCTTCGTCATGAGGTGCACGGAAAGTAGCTACTTCAAGGTAGTCACGGCCAAAATGGATGTGCGCCAAACGGAAGCGTCGGCCAATTAAGCGGGCTGATGAAAATAACTTGCGGACTTGTTCCGGGAGAGCTGAGGTCGCAATATCAAAATCTTTTGGCTCATGATCCAGCAATAAGTCACGAACACAGCCACCGACCAGATAAGCTTCGTGACCGGCTTTTTGTAACTTTTTAATGATCCCAAGCGAACGCGAGCAGATTTTTTCTGCTTTGATGTGGTGGTCTGATGCTGTGATTACAATCGGTTGCTCAGGCTTCAAGCTCTGCCTCATTTACAATCATTAGGCCATAAGCCCGGATGTTGGATAAAAAATGCATAATAGCACTGTCATCAGAGTATCACTAGATCATGTAGCATAATAGCCACAAGAATTTCAAGAATGTGTGGTTTATTATTCTAAAAGTACTTTTGCCATCACCACCGCATGCTCCCGACCTTTTTTTGCCGGGTAATAATCCTTGCGCAAACCGACTTCATTAAAACCATGATTCTGATACAGGCGGATCGCCGACTCATTGGAGGGTCGGACTTCCAG
>CACVAV010000166.1 GCA_902727945.1 uncultured Thiotrichaceae bacterium
GATTTCCCGGATTGTGAAACCGTCCGTCTGGAACAGAATTACCGCTCCAGTGGCAATATTCTGAAAGCCGCCAATGCCCTGATCGACCACAACATGGGGCGCTTAGGTAAGAAGCTATGGACAGATGACAGCGAGGGCGAAAAACTGCATTTGTATGCTGCCTTCAATGAACTGGACGAAGCGCGCTACATCGCCGGACGCATTAAACAATGGGTTGATTCTGGCAATATGCGCTCAGACATCGCCATTCTTTATCGCTCCAATGCCCAGTCACGGGTGTTTGAAAGTACCTTCAATGAAAACGGCATTCCTTACCGTGTGTATGGCGGCCAGCGCTTTTTTGAACGTGCTGAAATCAAAGATGCACTGGCTTATTTACGCCTGAGTGTGAATCCGGCGGATGATGCCTCCTTTGAACGCATCGTAAACCATCCGCCACGGGGTATTGGTGAGCGTACCGTTGAAATGCTGCGTCAGATCGCCAGAGCCGAACAACGCTCAATGTGGGAAGTCGCCGCAGAAGCCGTCGGTTCAGGCGAATTCACCGCACGCGCCTCCGGTGCCATTGGCCGCTTCATCGAACTCGTCAAGCAGATGAATGAAGAAAGCAACGGCCTGCCACTGTCAGAACGGGTTGAAGCCGTCATTTCATTATCCAACCTGAAAGACCATTTCCTCACCAAAGAAAAAGGTGAACAAGGTCAGGGGCGCGTCGATAACCTCAGCGAACTGATCACCGCCGCGCATGGTTATGTCCATGTGCAGAGTGATGAAATGCCGGATATGGACGAACTCTCCTCCTTCCTGGCGCATGCTGCACTGGAAGCTGGTGATGGGCAGGGTGATGTCGGGGATGACTGTATACAAATGATGACCCTGCACTCTGCCAAAGGTTTGGAATTCCCAATGGTGTTCTTATCCGGACTGGAAGAAGGGCTGTTTCCACACCAGATGTCAGTCGATGAACCCGGCAGACTGGAAGAAGAACGCAGACTGTGTTACGTCGGCATTACCCGTGCGGAACAACAGCTAGTGATTAGCTACGCTGAACAAAGGCAGCTACATGGCCAGACCCGCTTTAATCCGCCATCACGCTTCTTACGCGAACTACCGGAAGAACTGGTCGAAGAAATTCGCCCCAAAGTGCAGACCTACCAAACCAGCTATCGCTCGGCTAAATCCTATCAAGCCAAACCACAACGACCGGCTCAGCGCAAAGGCACGTCCACCGAAAGTGGCTTCCAAATCGGCCAGTTAGTCAGTCATGCTAAATTCGGGGAGGGTGTCATTACCTCAGCAGAAGGCAGTGGCACTCACGCCAGAGTAGAAGTGAATTTTCAGTCCGCTGGTCTGAAGTGGCTGGTACTGGCCTACGCCAATCTGGAAAAAGTATAAATCAACCCAAACGAACGCATTGACTGAACTCCGGAACAAGGGTCTGAGCCAAAGATGATTCCCTACCTGAACCCCCGGAACAAGGTATGGCTCACTGTGACTTGTCTGGAGGGCAAGTATGTCTGAGCCAAAGGCGAGTTTACGCCGCCCGGAAGACAAGTTGCAGTTGGGCCATGCCGTCTCACACAAACTCCCCCTTCTGCACCCTCAACAACGCATTAACCGCCGCCGCCGCCAACATGCTTCCCCCTACCGTACCCTCCAGCGTAATGTACTCAACCCCCAACTCATCATAACTATCGCGCAATAACTGCTTACCCTCAGCCGCATTCACAAAGCCGGAATTAGTCGCAATGATTAACGCGGGTTTATCAAACTCTTTCGTCTTTATCATATCCAACAGATACATCAACGCTGAACTGGACTGGCCGAAAATAGCAATACCCCCCTTAATATAGTTTTTCCAATGGCTCACCGCTGTCATAGCGCGACTTTGTTTGCTGGCCTTGGCCTGTGAAATAGTGGAAGCTTTACGGATAAAACACATCGGCTCCTGATACAAGAGTGACTTCTCTAAAGCACACTGGACGGTTTCAACGTCATAAAGCATATTGGCATAATTTTTTATGGCTTTTTTACCGGCCTTGATGGCTTTGGGACTGAAATGGATTTTTTGTGATAATGCGGGTTCCCCCCACATGCGCACCATGTGTAAAACAATTTGTACTTCATCACTACTAAAGCCTTCCAAATTAGCTTGTTCGCGGATTTTATCGAAAGTTTCAATTTCGATTTTATGAGGGTCACATAGAAAATTTGCCATAAGCAATAAACCGGCTCAAACAGAATAGGACAGCATTAGCAAAGATTAATTCGCTGACTGCCCTAGCTCACCTGTCGGGCTGACGAACTCCTGAATATCTTCATAAGGAACCGTAAATTGCGTAGGACCCAACGCATACGGTGCGATTTCATAACTATTAAAAATGAAATCCAAGCCTTCTTTTAGAACCCCAAAATTATCGTTCACAGAAAAAACATCATTCGGAAAAGCAAAACCCTGCTCTTCCAGTGTTTCTTCTTCTTTCAGTTTTCTTGTTTCACGGAAAATCTTTTCAGCCGCAACATTTAAAGCAGCTTCGTAACCGGGGCTGAATAAGTCATCCAACAAAATCTGGCGTCCATCCTCCAGGCTCAATACCGAATAACGATAGCCACTAAACGGATGCGCACCCCCCGTGTAACCATATTCCTCAAACAACAGTGTGAGCATGTTTTTAGTCGTAAACACAATGCGCAGGCTACGCTCCATTTCCCAGCCATTGAATGGGTTAGGCGTCTGTTTATATTCTTCAATGAAGCCTTCAGCAAACTGTTCCGGCGTACTAGTTTCCGCATCCATGCCTTCTGTCGGATTATCAATCATCTGCCGCAGAATAAAACCATTCAGTTTCTCAGCCAGTTCAGGCTTGGCATCAGAACTAATCTTAGGGTAATTAAACTTTACTATCGCGCAAAGCTCATCCTCTGCCAATGCAGTATTTTCAGTGGAAGGGGGTATTTCCTCAGGGCATTGAGTACCACCGCGCTGCTCAAAGTCAACCAACTCAAAATTCAATCGGGTCGAATGATCTTCTGCACTGACATTATCAGCAATGCTTATACCGCTCCCATCGCAAGCGGTAAACAGCAGCATGGTGCACAACAAAGGAAAAATCCGGGTGCGCATAGCTAAATATCCTGCCGTACCTATAAATATCGGACTATCAGCTTAACGTATCATGTTGTAAAAATCTCGCCTGAAATCAATTTAAGGCGACAAACGCGCTATTTCCCAGGTATTTTCAACCTGCAGGCGGTATTCAAAACGGTCATGCAGGCGATTTGGCCGCCCCTGCCAGAACTCCACTGTCTCCGGCACAATGCGATAACCACCCCAAAAGTCCGGTAAGGGTATTTCCCCGTCACCAAACTTCCGCTTCATTTCACCCAGCTTCTGCTCCAGAAAACCGCGTGAACTAATCGCTGAGCTTTGTGCAGATACCCAGGCACCCAACTGACTGCCGCGTGGCCTGCTGAGGAAATATTTCAACGATTCAGCAGTTGGCACCCTAACGGCAGTACCGGAAATTTCGACTTGTCGTTCCAGTTCTTTCCAGAAAAACAGCGCGGTCACTCGCGGATTATGCGCAATATGCTCTGCTTTCTGGCTGCCATAATTGGTGTAAAAAACAAAACCCTGCTCATCAAACGATTTCAACAATACAGTGCGCAGGGCCGGCGCACCCAACGCTGAGACAGTGGCCAACTGCATCGCGTTCACTTCCATGACTTCACTGTGTGTCGCCTGATTGAACCAGGTTTCAAACTGGGCGAACGGATCGGCACTTAACTCATCCCGAACCAATCCACCCTGCATGTACTCATTTCTTAATGCGCTAAGATCCATATCCTCACCCTCAATTTAGGCTATTATTACCACTCCAGACGCTCGCCCTGATCTTCCACCAACTCCGGCGACAGCGCCGTATCAATCAAAGCCTTCTGTTGTGCCGCATGCAAAGTCGGAGAACCACAGGCAGGAGAAGCTGAAGCATCACGTCCGGCATAGCCCAGTTTACGGTGTTTGTCATCCAGCAGTGCCCACAAGTGATGTTGAATCTGATACCAGGCTCCCTGATTACGTGGTTCATCCTGACACCAGACAATCTCAACCGCCTGCGGGTAGTCTTCCATAATACCGGCCAATGCACGACGTGGGAACGGGTATAACTGCTCAACACGCACGATGGCAATATCCTGAATGTTCCGCTCACGGCGCTGCTTTAATAAGTCATAATAAACCTTGCCGGAACACAGTACCACCCGCCGCACAGCCGCTGCATCCAGTTCATCCTGCTCAGGCAAACAAACCTGTAAGCCACCGTCAGTCAGTTCACTCAGATCCGACTTAGATAACGGATGGCGCAATAGACTCTTTGGCATCATCACAATTAACGGGCGACGGAAATCACGCAACATCTGATCACGTAATAAATGGAACAACTGCGCCGGTGTGGTCGGCACCCACACCCGCATATTCAATTGCGCACATAATTGCAGAAAGCGCTCCAGACGCGCAGAAGAATGTTCCGGCCCCTGACCTTCATAGCCGTGTGGCAGGAACATCGTTAGCTGACAAATGCGCCCCCATTTCTGTAAACCACTGGAAATAAACTGATCAATCACCACCTGTGCACAGTTGGCAAAATCACCAAATTGTGCTTCCCAGATCACCAGCGAATCCGAGCTGGAAGTCGCGTAACCGTATTCAAAACCCAATACTGCCAGCTCAGACAACAGCGAGTTAATTACTGTAAACTTCGGCTGATTAATAAACAGGTGCTGCAAGGGCAGGTGTACGCGGCTAGTGTCCTGATCATGCAGAATAGCGTGGCGATGGGCGAAGGTGCCGCGCCCGGAATCCTGACCGGATAAACGCACAGATAAACCATCCCGCAACAGACTGGCATAAGCCAGTGTTTCCGCCATGCCCCAATCTAACTGGAGTTCACCCGTCAGCATTTTACCCCGGTCAGCCTGTAATTTGGCCACACCTTTTTGCAACACAAAGTCATCCGGCGCACTCACCAGCTTCTTGCCCAGCTTCTGCAAAGTGGCTTCAGATACTGCGGTGTGAACGGATGTATCCGGCTCTGTCGCATCAACAAAACGCTGGCGGTCATCACCGTAACCATTACGCGAACCCGTCAGAAACTCCCGTACCACTACGCGGCCTTTATCCAGCGAATGGCGGTATTGTGTGGTCAGCTCATCAATATCTTCCCGACTCAGCACACCTTCTTTGATCATCTTGTCCGCATACAAAGCACGGGTGGTCGGATGCTGTTTAATATGCCGGTACATTTCCGGCTGCGTCACCATTGGCTCATCCGCTTCATTGTGACCATGACGGCGGTAACACACCAGATCAATCACCACATCATCGTTAAACAACATGCGGTATTCCAGCGCCAGTTTAGTGACAAAGGTTAAGGCATCAGGGTCATCACCATTGACATGGAAAATCGGTGCCTGAATCATCTTCGCCACTTCGGTGCAGTAAATACTGGAACGGGACAAGCCCGGACGGCTGGTAGTGGTAAAACCGACCTGATTGTTCACTACAATATGAATAGTTCCGCCAGTACCAAAGCCTTCGGTCTGCGCCAGATTCAGCGTTTCTGCTGTGACACCCTGACCAATAAAGGCTGCATCACCGTGAATCGCAATCGGTAATACACGGTTTTTACCGCCGTTAGGGTAACGATCCTGGCGGGCGCGTACGCCGCCTTCCACCACCGGAGAGACAATTTCCAGATGCGACGGATTAAAGGCCAGCGCCAGATGCACCCGCCCGCCGTCGGTTTGAATGTCGGAATAAAAACCCTGATGATATTTCACATCACCGGAGCCATTTTCACCGCCAAAATTCACTCTATCTTCAAACTCAGAAAATAAATCCTGTGGCGACTTGCCTAATATATTAACCAATACATTCAGGCGGCCACGGTGTGCCATACCCAGCACCATGTCAGAAATACCCTGTTCACCACCATTCTGAATCAGGCGATCTAACACCGGAATCAGCGACTCGCCGCCTTCCAGCGAGAAACGTTTTTGTCCGACATAACGCCGATGCAGATAGCGCTCAAAATCTTCAGCTGCAATCAGGTGGGTTAACACCTCACAACGTTCACCGGTAGTTAATGTTTGCGACCAGTCGCCCCGCGTCGATTCCAGCTTACGCTTCAGCCAGTTACGTTTTTTGGTCGAGGCGATATGGAAAAACTCGGAGCCGATGCTGCCGCAATACACCTTGCTGAGAATTTCGATAATTTTTGATAGCGGAAGGGGTTGCTCCGGATCAATCGACTTCACCAGTAAGGGAGTGTCCATTGCTTCCGGCCCTAAACCGTATTTTTCCGGATTCAATTCAGGCGGTAATTCACGGTCAGTCAATTTCAGCGGATCTATCTTTGCTGCCAGATGGCCCACCAAACGATACAGCGTCACCAGACGACGACCCTGTGAGACATACCACTGCTCAGAAGTCAGCCCTTGTGCATGATCACTGGACGATGAATCAGTCGCTGCGCCATTATGGCCATTGACAGGTGTGGGCTGGGATTCAGCCATTTCAAAACCCAGCAAAAAATTCGCCCAGTCACC
>CACVAV010000167.1 GCA_902727945.1 uncultured Thiotrichaceae bacterium
AAAAAAGGGCTTGCCCGGTTCTACAGGCAAGCCCTTTCTATGGAAAAAAGTCCGGCGTTTACTTAGTAAACTCAGGATAAGCTTCCATACCACACTCACTCACATCAGCGCCTTCGTACTCTTCTTCCTCAGAAATACGCAGTCCCATGATGACTTTGATCACTATCCATGTGACCAGTGATGCTCCAAATACCCAACCAAAGATCACCGCAGCGCCAAAGGCCTGAGCGATAAATGATGCACCGTCATTAGTAATTGGTACAATCATCAGGCCGAATAAGCCGACCACACCGTGCACAGAAATAGCACCCACCGGGTCATCAATGCGCATTTTATCCAGTGTCAGGATAGAGAACACCACAATCACACCACCACCCATGCCAAATACGGTGGCTAGTAAAGGTGTCGGCGTAGAAGGTTCAGCAGTGATAGCAACCAGACCTGCTAATGCACCATTAAGTGCCATCGTCAGGTCAGCTTTACCGAATAATAAGCGGGCTGTTAATAATGCAGCGATAGCACCACCAGCGGCAGCTGCATTGGTATTGAGGAATACCATCGCGACTGCATTGGCATTGCTGATGTCACCTAATTTTAATACAGAGCCACCGTTAAAGCCGAACCAACCCATCCATAAGATGAAAGTACCCAGCGTTGCCAGTGGTAAGTTAGCGCCGGGAATCGCGTTGATCTGACCGTCGCTACCGTATTTGCCTTTACGTGCACCCAATAACAATACGCCCGCTAATGCTGCTGCGGCACCCGCCATGTGCACAATGCCTGAACCGGCAAAGTCAGAGAAGCCGCTTTCGCCTACTTTCAGCTCGAATAGGCCAAATACTGCGTTACCACCCCATGTCCAGCTACCTTCCATCGGGTAGATGAAGCCGGTCATAACTACTGTGAATAACAGGAACGCCCATAACTTCATGCGCTCTGCGACTGCGCCGGAGACGATGGACATGGCTGTTGCTACGAAGACTACCTGAAAGAAGAAGTCAGAGGCATTGGAGTAAACCGAATCACCGTCGAAACCCGCTTCAGTGGATTCTTTCAGCACACTGGCGACCAGTGCATCGGCACTTTCTGCACCATCCAGTGCAATGCCATTCAGGAAGAGGCCGCCGCCATACATAATGTCGTAACCGACAATCAGATACATAATGCAGGCAATAGAGTAGAGCGCCACATTTTTAGTCAGGATTTCAGTGGTACTTTTAGTCCGGACCAGGCCTGCTTCCAACATGGCGAAGCCCGCTGCCATCCACATAACCAATGCGCCACAGACGAGAAAATAAAACGTATCCATCGCGTACTGTAAGTGAAAAATTTGTGTTTCCATGATCGTTTCCCTGTATATCTATTTCTGTAGAAGTCGAAAACTTCTATGCTTGATGGTGAAATGTCTTCATCTTTGTAATCGGCTATTACAATGCTGAGTCGTCAGTTTCACCGGTACGGATGCGCACGGCTTGTTCGATTGGGGTAACAAAAATTTTGCCATCACCGATTTTTCCTGAATTAGCAGATTTGGTGATCACTTCAATTACCTGATCGGCCATTGAATCGCTGACAGCCGCTTCCAGTTTGATTTTAGGCAGGAAATCGACTACATATTCTGCGCCACGGTATAGCTCGGTGTGTCCTTTCTGGCGGCCAAATCCTTTTACTTCAGTGACAGTGATACCTTTTATGCCCACTTCGCCCAAAGCATCGCGTACATCATCAAGCTTGAAGGGCTTGATAATGGCTGTAATTAATTTCATAGGGGTAACTCCTGATATTAACGATTAATGTTGTAACGTTACCTTCAGCTAAGCAAAAGCTGTGCCAATGCTATTATCGTTATGATTTTAATGATTATTTTTGTTTTTTGTGTGCGGTCAGCGAATATTCAAAATAAAATGAAGCACTAAAATAGTGCATTAGTTTCGTTGGGGTGCACTGCTGCATGCTTTATGGTGGAGCAAAATAGTGGGACAAAAAAAAGCCAGACATGGTGCCTGGCAAAGGTTTTATCGGGGGCTGGAATTTAAAATATCACGTGGGGATTTTGAGTTTCTGGCCGACACGTATCGTACTTGAGCGCAGTCTGTTCGCTGATTTAATGGCTGAGACAGAAACACCGTGGCGATCAGCAATCTTCGACAATGAATCACCGGATCTGACGACATAGTTATTAGTTCTGGCGGAGGCACGTTGCACTCTTGGTGTCCGGCTGCCACCACGAACTGTGTTCGGCGCATGAGCTATCTGAAATTTTCTGACGCCTTTGAACATCGCATCTGCCAGTTTCTGCTGATAACTGGCGGTACGTAAGCGTTTTTCTTCCTGTGGGTTACTGATGAAGGCTGTTTCAACTAACACGGAAGGAATATCAGGCGCTTTAAGCACAACAAATCCCGCGCTCTCAACCTTGCTACGCAGGGGGTTGCTGACTCTTGCTAATTCACTCAGGGTAGATTTTGCCAGTTCCAGGCTACGATCCATGGTCTCGTTCTGACTCAGATCCAGTAGGATAGAAGCAACTTTGGCGCTATTACCGGCCAGTCTGACATCACCAATTTTGACTTCATAAGCTGAATTTTCACTCTTGGCCAGCAGTTTCGCTGCTTCACTGGAAGCGCCTTTATCAGACAGGATATAAACCGATGAACCGCGAATGCGTGAGCTATGGCTGGCATCAGCGTGAACCGATACAAATAAGTCTGCGTTATTATTGCGTGCAATATCAATGCGCTTACGCAAAGGTACAAATGTATCATTGCTACGGGTCATAATAGCCCGCATGCCCGGCGCTGCATCAATGCGTGCTTTAAGGCGGCGACTGACTGCCAGTACAACATCTTTTTCACGGGTGCCTTTCCGGCCTATCGCGCCCGGATCATGACCGCCGTGCCCGGGGTCAATGACGACCACAAAGTTGTCTTGACGGGATGGGGCTGGCGTAGTACTTCTTGCCGGAGTGGGCGCTCTTCTTTGCGCGGGTGCTTGTTTCTGTGCGGCCTTAACTGCCGCGCCGGTACGTAATGAAACCGTCAATACCTGAGAGCCGCCCTGAGCTTTCATGTTGGATGATATTTTTACAGGGCTGTTTAAATCAAGTACAACCCGCAGTTTGCCACCGCTGTGCGTGGCATAACGAATGCCGGTCAATGGATGACGTTGTTGTTTACCTTGTTGGAGGTTGCCTTGCATTTTTGTCTTTTGCAGGTCAATCACAACCCGATTCGGGTTTTTTAGTGTGAATACTTTGTATTTAACAGCACTATTAAGAATAAATGATACGTTTACGCTTCCGTTGTTACCTGATAACTTCGCAGCGGTCAGTTTGCCGCTTGTGGCTGCGAATAGATTTGTCGAAATAAAAGGTGTGCTGAACAACCCGGCTGTACTACCGAGTTTCAGCAAAAAATTCCGCCGTGTTAATTGTGTATTTTCCATAATTCTCACCCGTAAACGTCCGATAATTTCTGAGAAAATTATCGGACATGAAGCAAAGGCTTCACTTAACTATATTACTCTAGCGTATCGATATTTAATTTCAAGTGTTTTTTTATGAAGTTCTCATAAGCTTTTGATATTAATCAAAAATGAAGATTCTATGTTTATTTTTCTACTGGTATCAGAAATACTAATGATTAACCGTATGTCAGCCGTTGGTAAATAGTTTTCACCGCGTTCAGGCCATTCCAGCAGACAAACGGAGGTGGGTGAAAAATAATCCCGGAAACCGATGTATTCCAGTTCGTCCGGTTCTCCTAAGCGGTAAAGATCGAAGTGATAAATGTCCCTGCCATTCAGGTGGTAAGGTTCAACCAGTGTGTAAGTCGGACTTTTGACAACACCCGGGTGCCCTAGTGATTGCAGGAATCCGCGAACCAGTGTTGTTTTGCCCGCCCCGAGGTCGCCTTGTAAGGTAATCACGCAGCCTTTATTATCCGGCAGGTTGCGTGCGAGTGCGGCACCAAAAGCCAGCATGTTGGCTTCACCTTCAACGAAGTACTCCTGTTGATAGGGGTAGGTGGTTTTGGCCGTTCTGGTCGTTTCGGTCATGGATTTACCTGGCTGCGTAATTGTCCGATAACATCACTGGCCAGCAAGCCGCGTTCACCACCTTGCATGGCTGCCTGATCCGCCGCCTCCGCATGGATTTGCACGCCAATGTGTGCTGCCGTCATATTGTCCAGTCCCTGCGCTAACAAGGCCGTTATTATACCGGTTAATACATCGCCCATTCCACCTGAAGCCATGCCCGGATTGCCGGATGTGCAGAATGCTACGCCCTGTTTTGAGGCAATCAGTGTGCCCGCGCCTTTGAGTACACAAACACCACCAAAACGTTGCTGTAATGTACGGGCTGCTTTTACCCGGTCGGCTTCAATATTGGCAGTACTGCAAACCAATAAACGCGCCGCCTCAGCAGGGTGGGGTGTTAGTATCCAGTTGTCCTGCCGCCGGTTCATGCCTGCCAGCAAATTCAGCGCATCCGCATCAATCACTAGTGGCAGTCCGGTATCTAACGCCAGTAGTAACAGTTGTTGCGCCCATGCATCCTTGCCTAAGCCGGGGCCGATACCCAACGCAGTTTTTTTATCGGGTAATGAACGCAGTTGTTGCACCGGATCTGCTGATGCTATGGCATGCACCATCAATTCCGGACGGTTGAGGTTTAGCCATGCTGCATGCGCAGGATGGGTGGCAATAGATACCAGCCCGCTGCCACAACGTAATGCTGCCGCGCCGGCCAGTTGAATGGCACCACTCATGCCTGCCGTGCCGCCAATCAGCAATGAATGACCATGCTGGCCTTTATGAGCATGGCGCAGGCGTGGTTTCAGGGCTGCTTTAATAGCCGCCTGACTAATAATGTGCTGATCTGTCGGCACTCCGGTGAAAGCTTCGTCAGGAATATCCAACCCTGCCAGTTGAATCTCGCCGGTATATTGTCTGGCCTGGCCAGTGAGCAAGCCTTGTTTCATCGCTATAAAAGTAACGGTTAAGTCAGCCGCTACTGCAATACCACAAGCCTGTCCGGTATCGGCGTGTAAACCGGAAGGAATATCCATGGCCAGCACATCAGCAGAGTGAGTGTTTATCTGCTCAATGGCTTGCTGAAACAAACCGGTCACTTCCCGCTGTAGGCCGGTGCCGAGTAGCGCGTCAACGATCAGGTCACAGTCCGGCAGAGACTGATCCGGTTCAAATGCCGCGACTTTACCGTCTGCTGCGATGTAATCCAGATAAGCTTGTTGTGCGTCGCCGCCAAGTTTCCCGCTATCGACAACGGTTTGCACATTAACCTGCCACCCGGTCGCCAGCGCGAGCCGTGCAAAAACATAACCATCACCCGCATTATTACCCGCACCACAGATTACGCAGACCGATTGTGCTTCAGGCCAGTGTTTGCCTGCCAGATCAAAAGCAGCCTGTGCTGCACGGGTCATGAGTAAATAACCCGGTAGTTTAAATACTTCAATCGCTATGCGATCTAATTCACGCACTTGTTGAGTGGTGTACACTGCGTGCTTTCTTTGTTGCTCGTCCACGTTATGCCTGACTCTCATTCTGTAAAAACGCTGCCTGCGGATATTAATACTAAAATTGATGCGTGGGGAAAGCAATTGGGTTTTGCTGCCACCGGTATTAGCCAGCTGGATTTGTCCGAGGCTGAGCAGCGCTTACTGGATTGGCTGGGGCAGGGTTATTACGGTGATATGGAATGGATGCACCGGCATGGCACCAAACGTAGCCATCCTGCGGAGTTATTGCCAGGCACGCTGAGTATCATCAGTGTCAGAATGAATTATCTGCCGCCGGATACTGCTCCTGCGGACATGGTGCTGAACCAACCGGAATTAGCTTACGTATCGCGTTATGCTTTGGGGCGGGATTACCACAAGGTGATTAAGAAACGGCTGGAGCAACTGGCGGCGAAATTGCGTGAAGAAATAGGTGAGTTCGGTTACCGGGTGTTTACGGATAGTGCGCCGGTGCTGGAGAAGCCGATTGCGGTAAAGGCCGGTTTAGGCTGGATGGGTAAGCATACGAATGTGCTGAGCCGGGATGCCGGTTCATGGTTTTTTCTGGGCGAAATCTATACGGATCTGCCGCTAAAAGAAACGGGCAGCACCCGTGAGCATTGCGGTGCGTGCACTGCCTGTATCGATATTTGTCCGACTAAGGCTATTATTGCACCTTATGAGCTGGATGCGCGTTTGTGCATTTCTTATCTGACTATTGAGCACAAGGGCAGTATTCCGCTTGAGCTACGGCCCCTGTTGGGAAACCGTATTTACGGTTGTGATGACTGCCAGTTGATTTGCCCGTGGAATCGTTTTGCGCAGGTGAGTGATGAGCCTGATTATCAGCCACGTGAGCAATTAGACTCAGCCAGATTATGTGCTTTATTTGCATGGACAGAAGAGGAATTTCTGCACAAAATGGCTGGCTCGCCCATCCGGCGCATCGGCTATGAACGCTGGCAGCGAAATCTGGCAGTGGCTTTAGGGAATGCTCCGGCTTCCTCGGCAGTGCTGGCGCTGTTGCAAAAAAAGTTGGGGGATTCTGATAGTATTTTGATCAACGAGCACATC
>CACVAV010000168.1 GCA_902727945.1 uncultured Thiotrichaceae bacterium
CCTTGCTGAATACTTTCAGACAACAACATATCCGACTGCGGCTCCCGCAATACGGTTAAAGATTGTTGCCAGTCAGCAGGCTCATCAGTGCTAAGCCAGACTTCCCGCAAATTCTCATCAGCAACCTCTGCATCACCTTCGATACTTTTACTAGTGTCTTTTTCGGGAAACAACCCATCAATAATCAGCGGCATAGCCGACGCAGAGCAGGAAAAACCACTCATAGGCCCTGTACGCACTAATACCTGACCACTGTGTTGCACAAAAGTCGGTACCGCATGCTCATCTTCTGCAATTGGCAACGCAAACACATCCGGCAAAATGGCTCTGGCTTTAATACGGTGTTTCTTTAACAGCGCCATCCAGTTTTTCAGAGTTTCCCGTGCAATAACAGCCACATCCAGTACATTTGGTGCATCTTTACGCGCCTGCCAGACAAAATGCTGCAACGCCGGATCTTCTACCAGATTTTCTTCCAGTGCATAAGGCAGAGCCTGCTTCAGGTGGCGACTATTAGTGGTGGTTAGTGTTGTATTAATCAGCAGAATATCACGGGTCGGTATCAACAATATCACGTCATCACGCTGCGCCATGCGGCTCACTTCACCCCAGTTTCCACGCTTCCAGGCACCGGACGCTTTATTACCACTCAGATTCACATAGGAAAATTCATGATCATCGGGGTTTTGCAGATGAATAATTAACATAGTTGTCTTCTAGCCTGAGAATGCTGTTGTTGTGGGTTTAGGCCGGGCCACCCGCGAAAATTGCCGCATGATGACATGAACCTCACCCTTCGGTGAACGAAATAATAAACTGTTTAAAAACAAACGACTCTTGCCCAGCCGCACCTGTCCGTATAAGCGGAAATAATTGGATTCAACACCTAATAAAGTTTGTATGTCTGCACTCAAACCGAGACCGCTAATACCTGTGTTTAGCGTAGCTTTATCCGGTATCGGATTAGACTGACGGTAATTCATCAGCATCTCAACCTGACGGGGCAACATCCCCGCAGCGAGCATAACTTCACTACTAGCCGTATTCACATTGATCGCAGTAGGTGTTGGTAATGCCGCAGTATGAAAAAACAGCTCCTGCAACTTCTCCGCCTTATCATCCTTGTTTTCCACACCCTCCATTTTCATCGCCAGCAATTCACTACTATCCACCAACAACTTGTTCCCGGTGCGGTAAGGCGGATCTAAGGCTAAATAATAAGTACTCTCAGCACCATTCAGATAAATTTCATCGTCGGGGTCAATCCAATCCATCACACTGTCAGAAAAGCTGGTGGGTACTTCAGTTTCCTGCAGTAACAGCTGAAACGCCTTCACCAGGGCTGGCCGTGGTTCTTTTTTCTTTTCATCAAAGATATTATTAATATTAAAACGACCCTGCATATCCTCAATGGTCATTCTCACTTCGCCGATCGCATTACCGTTATCATCATCAATTTCAAACGGCGGTAAATCATCCGAAGCCCAGAAATCAAACAGTGAATCATGTTTATTTTCTTTGGCATCACGCTTCAGCCAGACACCCGACAATTCCTCTGCCGCATAAGCGTACTGATACGCCTGCTCCAGATCCTGAAAGTTATTAGTCAGCCTTATGCTATACCGCTGTTGCACGAAAATGGATGCAGTTATCGTCACCGCAATCGCCACAATCATCAACGCGGTAATCATAGCAATTCCGCGCTGCTGTTTATGTTGGCTGCCGATAGCTCTAACTGACCTCATGAATGTCTACCCTCACTCCGGCCGGATTGGCTTTAAGCGAACGGATAAACGCCCACCCTTGTCAGCATTTAATTTATGATCATAAATGGTGGTATACGCCATCACCGCCCGCACATAACGCCGGGTTTCCTTAAACGGAATACTTTCGACCCACTGGTCGGCATCAATGGTTTTATCCGGCGACCATTTATTAATCCTGCCAGGCCCGGCATTATAAGCTGCTGTCGCTTTAGCATAGTCACCATCAAACCGACCCAGCATACTGCTCAGATAAGCACTGCCTAATTGCACATTAGTTTCAGGCTGCAGAATTTCCTCCTTGCCAGACACTTTCATACCCAGCTTCCGGCCAACATCTCTGGCCGTGGCAGGCATTAACTGCATCAGACCTAAGGCTTTCACATGGGACTCAGCATCCGCATTAAATGCACTTTCCCGGCGCATAACACCCAAAACCCACTCCGGCTGAACGCCTTGTGATTGTGCATTTTCATGCACCAAATCGGTGTATAACATCGGAAAACGCAGATCAACGATATTCCAGTCTCTGGTGCGGGAAACAGTCCAAATCGCCAGGTTTGCATCACCGGTTTGTGTCGCCAGCTCTGCTGCTGCCAGAATGCCCTCTTTGTCCATGGCTTTTAACAGACGAAACCATTCCTCACGGGCGCGTTTGGTATTGCCTAACGCCATCCATTCCTGCCAGCGTTTTACCGCCGCCGTTTTTTTCAGACCCGCAATACGCACACCGCGATCAGGCGGAGGTTCTTTTAATTTAGCGTAAGATTCCCCCAACTGATCTGCCGAAAGAAAACCATAGAAAGTTGTATTGGCCGCCAGTTCAGAAAACAAGGCGTTGGCCGGTGACTTCCTGCCTAGCTCACTGAATGCCCGCGCTTTCCAGTATTGCCATATATCCCGTTCAACCTCATCCTTTCCCATCGCATCCAAAGCATCTAACAGTGTCTGCCACTGCCCGGTTCGCAATGCCATGCGTGCCATCCAGACATTACCTGTATCGGAACGATGCTCTACCGGAATCTGTTTCAGCCGCGCCAGACCATCTTCACTGTGACGCCATGCTTCCCACATACCAATAGTACTTTCCACATCGCCGTGTTCCGCCGGTGTGAAGCTAAACTTAGCTTGTGCCTCTACCCATAATGGTTTAGCTGTTGATAATTTTTTATCCGCAGCACGCTTAATACCATAAACAATGATTTCCCGGAGCTTATCCGAATTATCTTTTTTAAAAGCAGTACTCAGGCCCTTTTTCGGATTTTTACGCACCTTAAACCACAAATCCACCAACTCACGTTCATCATCATTCAGATTTTCTGCCAAAGCCTTTGAAGCCGTAATATGATTACCCGGAATAAGCTGCGCAATACGCTGCCAATAATCATCAACGCTTAATACACCGTTGTTCTGTAACTTAAGCACCAACGCATCACATATTACCGGTAAAGCATCAGAGGTATCCGCCCAGATTTTCTTTCCCTGCTCCAGTCCTGCCTTAGTTTGTCCTGCCATTATCAGCGCTTCGGCACGCAAACACTGCAAACTGGTCATTTCATCCTGCTCAGGGATAAATTTCAGCAAGGTAGACCAGTCATTCATGCGCTTCAGCCGCTGTGCCCAACGCAAATAAATACGGTCACTCATCACTGAGTTCGGGTAACGCTCAACAAAATCCAGCAGTGCTTCATCTGATTTTCTATCAATATTTTTCAGCAGAAACTCATATTCCAACCAAGGATAAAGCGGGTAATCTTCTAAATCTGCCAATAACGGCTTAACATTATCCAGCTCACCATCTGCCACATAAGCTTCCGCTTTTAGAAATGATGCCCTTTGCTTTTCTAACGAGGCAGCAGTCGTTTCAGCAAACACCGTTGAACTGATTACCAACACCACCACACCTAATAAATGTGCAGAGCGTCGGGCAGACAATTTGACAGAAAGAAGTTGAGATTGAAATTGCTTCATGAGTAACCTGATAATTCTCTGTATTGCCGTGTTTTAATGGTTAATTTGACGGGTTAACAGATTTAAATACCGTTGATAACGATGGGGCGGTAAATCATTCGACTTTACCGCTGACTTAATCACACATCCCGGCTCATGCTGATGGGTGCAATTATTAAACTTACACATCCCCGCAAATTCAGCGAACTCAGGATAGCCTGATTGTAACTCAGACGGATTCAATGGGGGTAATGCAAAATCACGAACGCCGGGAGAGTCGATTAACGATCCACCCGCCAGCCGGTACAAAGTCGCCACAGTCGTTGTATGCCGGCCTTCACCGGTATCTCCGATCTCGCCGACACGAATGGATTGTTCCGGTAATAAACACGCAATCAATGAGGATTTTCCAACGCCGGATTGACCCGCCAGAATGGCTGTTTTTTCACCCAGTGCATCACTGATTTCAGCAATACCCTGGCCGGTTTTAGTATCGGTATGAATAACCTGATAACCAATGCGGCTATACTCTTCAAGATAAACATCATCAGCCGCCGCACTGTATTCACCCCGCAAGTCAGCTTTATTCATCACAATAATGACTTCTGCCGGTAACTGCTCTGCCGCCACCAAATACCGGTCTAACATTTCCCAACTCGGCTCGGGTCGCCAGCTACTAACAACAATCAGCACATCAATATTGGCAGCTATGACACGGATCTTGCCCCGGAAATCAGGGCGGGATAACACATTTTTGCGTGGCTCAATGGCGGTGACAACGGCATTACCCTGCGCTTCTTTCTGCCAACGCACGTAGTCACCACTAGCCACATTATCGAGCTTGCGCCGCGTCGTACAACGAATATGCTCACCGTTGTATGTAGCAAGAATCAGCTCCGCACCAAAGCGACTGATTACCCGACCGATGTCCTGACTTTTTTCTACCATAACCTCCCAGTTTACCTCACAAATGTGAAGTAAAAACGAATATATTGGTTATAGCTGTGTAAAATAGCGCCACTGCCCGATCTACTGAGAAGGTTGATTGGTGATTATTATTCTGTTTTGGGCTTCTCTGCCACATCAATCAAAGCATCAGCTTTAGCTGTTTCGCTGGCAGTTGTTGGTTTAAATTTATAATAGGTAGCATTCAGATAGGCCACAACATCCAGAATCTGATCATCAAACCAGTTGGTGCTGAGGCTAGCATCGCATTGTCTGACTTTACGCTCTAACCCGGCCAGGTCTTTAACCTTACGGTCTTTACTGGTAAATACATCAACGCCATGACATTCAAGGCAGCGGGACTCTGCAAATAAACGCTGACCACTGGCTATATTGGGTACTTCAGCATGAACACTGAAACTCAATAACAGGCTGGTGGCCAGAAAAAGTATTGACTTCATTATTATCCTCGAGCTAATTTTGTTCTTGTAAATGGGCAATTCGTATCGCCGCTGGCGGATGCGAATCATAAAATGCCGAGTGCAACGGATCTGGCGTTAACGTACTCGCATTTTCCTTGTACAGACCAACAAGAGCAGCAATGAGTTCCGAAGCACTTGACTGCTGAGCAGCAAATTCATCGGCTTCAAACTCATGTTTGCGGGATAAACGGGACATCAGCGGCCCGATAAAAAAGGTGAAGACCGGACTCGCCACCATAAATAAAATCAATGCCATATAGGTGGATGACTGCGAAACACCCAGGCCGGTATAAAACCACTCCTGTTGCATCAGCCAGGCTAATACCGCAAAACCGGCGAAAGTCATCGCGATGGATAAAGCCATGCCTTTGACAATATGCTTGCGCTTAAAGTGACCTAACTCATGTGCCAATACGGCTTCAACCTGTGCCGGAGTGAGGTGCTCCAACAACGTATCGAAAAATACGATGCGTTTATTTTTCCCAAAGCCGGTGAAATACGCATTACCATGACCGGAACGTTTAGAGCCGTCCATCACGAACACACCCTTGCTATTAAATCCGGTACGCTCCAGCAAGCCGTTAACCCGATCGGCTACTTCGCCTTCTTCCAGTGGCTTAAACTTATTAAACAGCGGAGAAATAAATTTCGGATAAGCCCAGGTCATTAATAATGAAAAACCGGTCAGGCCAACCCAGGCATACAGCCACCAATAAGTGCCGGCAGATTCCATAAGCCACAGAATAAACATAATCAGTGGCACACCAATCACCACACCCAACGCCGCACCTTTCAGGGTATCCACAACCAGCGTTTTCAAGGTCATTTTGTTAAAACCAAACTTCTCTTCCAGGACAAAAGTGCGGTACAAAGAAGCCGGTAAATCGATCAAACCGGAAATCAAAGTCAGACTCAGAATCACAGCAGTGCCTGTCCATAGCGGCCCCCACTCAAAGCCACGCCATAACTGATCCAGCCAGTTCAAACCACCCCCCAGCGTCCACACCAACAGAATCACAAACCCCAGCATTAATTCTATACGGCCAAAACTACCTTTCTCCAACGTATAATCAGCTGCCTTTTGATGCTCAGCCAGCGTGATTTTGCCAGTGAACGCTTCCGGCACAGCTGCCCTGTGCTGACTAACGTGTTGTTTTTGGCGCAGGGATAACCACAATTGCACCAAGGTAGAGGCCAGTAGAAAGAAAAGAAAAATAACGGTAAATGTCTGCATGATGTTGGTAAAAACTCGGTAGAAAATAGGTGTCAGCGGCAGACCACTGGAATGGCCTGCCAGATAAGTCTTAGTTTAAAAGATTGTACAGGTATTCACAAAATCCCTGTATCAGAGGCGAAATACTGCCCCCAGTTCCGCTCGTTGCTGCCAAATACCAAAAAATGCGGGTTCAATAAGGATTCTTTAGTGTTATAACGCATCGGTGACATATCGG
>CACVAV010000169.1 GCA_902727945.1 uncultured Thiotrichaceae bacterium
CACAGGGTTATCTGTAGTCGGGTAACTTTTTAGCCTAAAGCGCCATTGCGGATGGCTTCCATAATCCGGTTCCTGCGGATTTCCTCTGCGGGATCCGGGGCAGAAAGTCTGGTTGTTTCACTGGTGACACCCGGTGTTGCGTTAACTTCAACCGGATCATGAATTTCTGAAGCAATAAAAACATTGTTCTGGATTTCATGTTTCTGAATCGGGGTATTACGTTTAATGATGTCGGCCAGTGTGGTCTGGTTTAATTCCTCAATTTCTTCATCATAGAACTGATCTTCATACCAGAAACGGTCGCCATGGCGTAATCGTCTGAACTGTTCCAGCAGAATGGCTTGTAAGGTTTCACCTGTCAGGGTATTGCCGACTTCTTCTTCAGCCAGCCCGCCTACCCATACGTCTATCTGATCGGGATCGTCGTAAGCTTCTGCTAGTTTATCGCCGAAGCCTTCACGCCAGATAGGATCATGGAAGCTATCAATGCGTCTTAAGCCGAATGATTCACGCACGTCATTATACGCCGGTAATCTATGATCCCGGCCGCGTTGAATATTCAAGGCCGCAAGGTCAAAACCTTGTTGGTCACCCGGCGACAGGATCAGGAAGTTGCGGATGTCATCGACCACCATCGGATCCAGTGCCTGTGCTGCCTGAGAAGCGAATCCTCTGAATATGGGTTCGATACCGGCTTCTTCCAGTTTATCGGGTTGAAAGAAGGCTGATCTTAATGGTACATGTTTTTGCGGAATTTCATCGCCATCTTTATCTAAACGCAATAATACCGGCGATAGCATTGAGTGCCCGAAACGGAAAGCACTGACTGCGAATACATTACTGATATTGGCTTGTATACCATCATCATAACCGGGGTTTTGGTCATTAGTATATTCCCAGTAGCCCGGCAATGTGTTTCTGCCTAATAAAGCAGGTAAAAATTCGTTATAAGTGATTGCTTGTAATTCAGCAACCACCACACGCTTTGCCTCATTATAAAGCCGGTTATCTTTCCAGTTTGGGTATTCGCAGGCAATAGCCTGAGCCAGGCGATTATGTTCGCGCACCCATAAGGTATGCATAGCTGTCAGACCTATGTGTTCATTTACCCGTTCATCACCCGCTAAATAAAAACCAACATCATCTTTGGGCAGGTAACCTTCATTCATAATCAATTCGCCACCTTGAAAGG
>CACVAV010000170.1:0-3134 GCA_902727945.1 uncultured Thiotrichaceae bacterium
TACTTGATTAGCCAATAGCTTCAACATTAGCAGCTTGCAGGCCTTTCTGGCCTTGCTCTGTGTCGAAGGAAACCTTTTGGCCTTCGTTCAGAGATTTGTAGCCGTCACCAATGATAGAACGGAAGTGAACGAATACGTCATCGCCGCCATTATCCTGATTGATGAAGCCGAAACCTTTTTCAGCGTTGAACCATTTAACGGTACCAGTAGTTTTATCAGACATTTTATGTTCTCTTTGAGAGTAGTTGTATCAAAATTTAGTGTGCTTGGAAGAAGATCTGTTAGATAGCTTCAACGTTAGCAGCTTGCAGGCCTTTTTGACCTTGTTCTGTATCGAAGGAAACCTTTTGGCCTTCGTTCAGAGATTTGTAACCGTCACCAATGATAGAACGGAAGTGAACAAATACGTCATCGCCGCCATTATCTTGATTGATGAAGCCAAAGCCTTTTTCAGCATTGAACCATTTAACAGTACCGGTAGTTTTATCAGACATTTCATGTCTCCTGAATATAAATTAACTCACACGCCGAAGCGCGTACTTAGACAAAGTAAGATCTTATATGGAAAAAAGGGGTATGAATCTTCAGGACGTACATGACTTACAAGTGAAGCGGTGTAGCGAAGTGTTCAGTATCATTTTTTACTCTAAGGTTTCTACTCTATAACGAGCTGCTTTCACAACTTGATCCTACTCTAGCACAGGTTTTTTAAACTTACACGCCTAATTTGACATGCTTACAAAAACTTAATTAATGAATTTGCCGGTGTAATAGGTAAGCACTTTAACGTTTTAGGGGTGCCTCAGCGCCGTTACCTGAATCATTGGTTTGGAGCGTAGTCTGATTAATCAGCACCTATTGAAATTTTGTATCAGTTCGTCTGATTTTTTACCGCTTGTTCCCGAAAACCAACCCTTCATCGGAAAAAACGAACAAAAAACGAATCTAGCTAAAGTATTTTTGATTGGTAAAGTTCGGTTTTAGTTCGTATATTAGGTTCGTGTTTGGTTCGGTTTACAAAGGAAGGAAGCAGATGTCGACATTAACGAAAAGACAGCAGGAAATCTGGGAAGTAATTCGTAAGTGGTATCAGACTCATGGTTATACCCCCACATTGGATGAGATTGGAAAAGTGGTGGGTATTAATACCCGCAGCACGGTTCACCAGCACATTCAGGCTTTGATTAAGCAGGGTTATTTGTTGGTTTCTGCGGGGAAGCGAGCTTATGAAATCCCGGTAGATGACACGGAGCGCAACCCACAGATGAATCCAGGTTTGCCTTTACAAGGTCAGATCGCTGCCGGTAAACCGATTGAAGCTATCCCTGACCAGAATGATATTAGTCCGAATGAATTGTTTACCGGTGTTGGTCGTTATGCACTGAAAGTCCGGGGTGACTCCATGATTGATATTGGTGTTATGGATGGTGATTACGTGGTGATTCAAAGCGTTGAAGATGCGCATAACGGTGACATTGTTGTAGCGCTGGTGGAACGTGAAGAATCTACGCTGAAGCGGATATTCTATCACGCCAATGGTGAGGTGGAATTACGCCCCGAAAATCCGGAAATGGAACCGATGGTCTACCCTGGCGATAGCGTACAGGTACAGGGCCGGATGGTCGGATTGTTCCGTACTTATATTTACGGTTAAGTCTCTTGAAACATAAAGTTAATTTTGGTTTTTATATAGTTTTATGCCCTTGACCTCCCTCCATAAACGGGGTCTTTCAAACAGTGTTGTGGCCGCCCATAACACTGTCTTTTTTAAATAATTGATTGGAGTTACATGATGAATGTAAATACACAAATTAAAAGTCAGGCTGTTTTATCATCTCCTGTCGACATCGATGATGCAGGTCATGGGTCTGACGGATCTATTGAATATGGTGAGTTATGGAAAGTGATAAGAGGAATACTGGTTATCTGGGCTGTCGGCGTCTGGGCGCTGCTGGTGATGATGCCCGGTGTACAACAGATCAACGACATTGCCAGTGCAATGTTACACCTGCCTTATGTGTTTATCGGACTGGGGTTGATTGGTGCAATTTTTGCGGCCTACAACCTGCGCTCGGACGGGCACATGATCTGGTTTTTAGGCGTGTTATTGCTATTGGCAGGTTGGATGTAAACAAAAAGGATCAAAGAAAGCTGCAACTTTCTCTGATCCCACCCTGTGTCATTCATTGAGTACGATTTAACAGGAGACTGTAATTATGAAGGATTTTCAACAAAATACCAAGTTAGACCGCCCGGCGTTCCTGATCCGGACTAAATCATTGCGTGAAATACTCAGTGACTTACGTAAGGCCGAGATGTGGTTATTAGTGGCAGCTATCGCTGCATTTCTTGCTTCAGCATTTTTTGTGGTGAAGTATTTTGTCGGTGGTGAAATGATACCGGATACCTGGACGGGGGAGCAGTGGATGAATGCTTTCCTCGGTTTGGGGATTACGGCTGTTATAACGGCTGCCCAGGCATTTTTATATGCTTCAGGTTATAAAGGCCAGGCAGCGTTAATAGCGACCTTTATTGTGGTCTTTTTCGGTTTATTCTCGGAAATTTCTCAGTCAATGGAGCGTGAAGATGCAACCGTCAGGGCACGTTCTGAAGGTTCAGCTGTGTTTAAAGCAACCTTGGGTAGTATATCAACGCTTTCTACAGCACCGGTAGTATCAGGCGTTGCAGTATCTGAGTTAGCGCGTGCTCAGCAAAAAGCCGCAAAAATACAGACGCGGATTGATAATAAGAACCGTTGTAATTCCTGTGAAACGGTTACGTTCCGAAGTTTGCGGGAACAATTAGCCGATGCTAATGGGCGGGTAGCTGCAGCACAGGCACGTGTCAATATGGAGATGCAGGCTACCAGTAATTCTAATGCAGCGGCTTTGCAGTCAGCCATTTCAACCGCCAAGGCGCTGGAGTACGATGAGGATAAGCACTACGCCATGATTCGTTTACTCAAGCAGTTATTTGGTGTCACCGGTATCTGGGCATCTTTCCTTTTCTCTGTCATTATTATTGGAACATTCGAGTATGCATTTCACTTTGTAGGAGCTTATGTCGCTGATCACAAACGTGCTTTGCGTATGTTGGGGCGGGATACACGTGGGCGGCGGATTAATAATGATGAG
>CACVAV010000170.1:3234-6532 GCA_902727945.1 uncultured Thiotrichaceae bacterium
CGATGCGGACAGTGATGTTACGACGCAAGAACCTGAGTTTACTAAGAAGCGGTTTTTTAAACTGATTTATACTGAAGTGAGGAACCTGATTCTGAACGGCGAGATCCGGCCAACAGTTCGTCCGGTAACGGATGCAGTGACTAATATCATTAAGCATAAATCTGAGCTACTGGGTGTTCAACCATCACTGATGGGTAAGCCGCAGCGTCAACAAATCGCTCAGTTAATCCTCCAGCACCTTGAACAGGAAACGGTGGTGACCCGGAATACGGAAGGTGGAGTGGGTAAGCCGAAGTATGTGCTGGCACCAAGGTATGTGGAGGCAGTTGATTTAAATAGAGCTATTTCGTCATAGGGTCGTAGGGACTACATCCCGCAAGCGTAGAAGTCTTCGGTTTCTATGGTAAGGATTCTGACACAGGCCGCATTTGATATGTGGCCTGTGTTGGTTAGTATTTACCCTTATGGTGGCAAGAATTTACCATTTGTCTGTTGTTCAACAGCATTTAATGTCAGAATTAGCTATATATTAAAAACACAATAAGCAGCATGGTACCTGGTGAGGATGGCAGAGTCTGATTTAAGAAAGGGGCTGGGCAATGCAATCTTCAATAACACTGACATGCATATTTTGAACGAATGGGAAGTTTTTCAAATGTTTAGACGACTCTTTATGATGATGCTACTGGGCCTGGCATTATCCGTACCGGTACAGGCTGCACAGGATGTTTATGGTCCGATTGGACGAAATGACACGTTGTGGAAGATAGCCGAAACACTACGTCCCACCAAGAAAGCAGCTACTCAGCAGGTGATCATGGCTATTTATGATAAGAATAAACATGCCTTCACTGTTAATAATATCAGTTCTTTACGCAAAGGTGCTTATATACTGGCACCCACTGAAGCTGAAGTGTTAGCGATAAGCAGAAAAAGTGCCATTAGTATGGTGCAGCGCCACAATACGCGCTGGAAAAAGAAGCGTTATGTTGCTACTCGTGCCCCTGTACCAGAGGAACTTACGAAAAGATTGGCAGAGGGTTCTGCTTCTTTAGCAGAAAAAAGTGCTGATAAGACAACTGAAACCGTTGCTACTAAACAAACTACCACTCCAACCATTACTGAATCACCTGAACCCACCTTGGTTAATGAGGTTGTACCTAAACCTGTACCGGAAATTATTACTGCAGGTACGCCGGTTCAGGAGCAACTACGTATTATGAAGCAAGAGCTTCAGGCTGCACATAAAGAAAACCAGTTGTTGAAAGATGAATTGGCTGAAGCTCGTGAGCAGCAAAAACAGAGTTTGGCTAAGGCTCAGAAAGCTGATCCGAAAATTCAGGCTCAATTGGATGCATTGAGTTACGAACTCAAAGAGTTACGTACCATTCTGACTCAAAAAGATAACCACATTCAAACACTACAGGCTTCTTTGAAAAGTGCCAGTGAGGCTATTAAGTCGCAACATGCTGATAATATGCGTCTGTACAATAAGCTGAAGGAATTGAATCCGGAAGGCTTACCGGCACAGGCAAAACAAGCGCAGGGTAAGCCACACATTAAATTGGCAGCGGTTAATTCGGATAATCAGTTGGATCAGCCGGATCAGTCAGCAAAAATTGATGATACTACTACAGCCAAGATTTGGGCTGATGAAAATAATACCGGGGCGATGAATCCTGTTAATACAGCTTCTAAGCCTACTAACGCTGTTGAAGCTGACAGCGGAGGCGGCGTCTCATTATCACAGTTGATTAATGGCCAGCAGGTGGGCGTGGGCCTAGCCAAAGCCAAAGAGGCGGGTACTACTTCACGTTTCTACTCGGTGTCACCGGTTGCATGGGCTGCCGTATTACTCTCGCTGGTGTTCATTTTATTTTTGGTGATTCGTGCGTTTATTGTGCAGAATCAAATCCGCCAATTTGAGAAAGATGAGTACTAGCAGCTTAACCAAATAAATTTTGTGGATAACTATTTTTTATTGTCAATATATAAGTAAACGCCTTTGTCGTAAAAATTTCCTTATTGATGAGTAAAAATCTATAAACGCTCTTCCTATGTCATTTTTTGCCCTATCTGCCCTCTATTTGGGGGAAGATAGGGTTTTTAGCGCTGATTTAATTCACTAATTCCCACTTTGACGGTGATGGCGTGTTAAAAAACACTCGTATCTTTCTACATTTTTCTGTGGATAACTCTGTTTATAACCCCCGATTTTCATGCTGAATCAAAGCTGAAGCCCTGTTTATAAGTAATTAGTCTGTTTATCTCGTTTTCGGGACTGGAAAAAATGAATCCTATGCGGTAAAAGAGCTGCATTGAAACTTAAATATGGAAAAATTATGAAGTATGACGTGTATGGAATTGGCAATGCATTGGTTGATAAAGAATTTGAAGTGACCGAAGCATTCCTTGCTGAACAGAGCATTGAAAAAGGCTTGATGACGTTGATTGATGAAGATAAACATCATGAGTTGCTAGCAGGTCTGACCAGTTCCTTTGGTTTGAAGAAAAGAGCGGGTGGTGGTTCTGCCGCAAATACCATTGTGGCGATTAGTCAGTTTGGTGGCAAAACATTTTATGCCTGTAAAGTAGCGAATGATGAGTTTGGTACCTTCTATAAAGATGACCTGCATGCTGCCGGTGTTGATACCGGGCTGGATCGCTTGAATATTGATGGTGTCACCGGTAAGTGCATGGTCATGGTAACGCCGGATGCCGAGCGCACGATGAACACCTTTTTGGGCATTACGGCTGATTTTTCTACTTCAGAAGTTCATTTTGAAGAATTGAAGGATTCTAAATATTTATATGCGGAAGGTTATCTGGTCACTTCTGACGTATCGCGTGCTGCAGTGTTGGAAGCACGGAAGGTGGCAGCAGAAAACGGTATTAAGTTTGCTTACACTTTTTCTGACCCTTCCATGGTGACTTACTTTAAAGATGGCGTTGATGAAGTTATTGGTGACGGAGTGGATATTCTGTTCTGTAATCAGGAAGAAGCCATGATTTATACGGGCGCTGATTCAATGGAGTCGGCTATCGACGTGTTGATTCAAAAGACGCAGAAATTGGTCGTTACTCTGGGTGCTGATGGTGCGTTGGTGGTTAACGCTGATGGTAGTCGCGTACAAGTTCCGGCTCAGGCGGTCAAAGCGTTGGATACCAATGGTGCGGGCGATATGTTTGCCGGAGCTTTCCTGTATGGCGTTACACAAGGCATGAGTGATGAGCAGGCCGGAAAGTTGGCTAACAATGCTGCCGCTAAAGTGGTGTCTGTTTTTGGTGCACGCCTGAG